>JAYVXJ010000939.1:0-2881 GCA_043785285.1 Chitinophagaceae bacterium | reverse complement strand
GACACGGAGGCATTTACCCGGGCGTTAATGCAAATGGTATCCTGGAAAAAGACATTAACCTGCAGATAGCCAAAAAAATTCAGCAACTGGCTAAAGATTATAATATAGAAGTGATCATGACCAGAGAAAACGATAAAGTTCCTGGTCACTTAAAAGATCTCCGGGATGATTTGCGCTACCGCGCGGCGCTTCCGGCTAAAGAAAATGCAGATCTCTTTGTATCCATTCATGCTAACGGAGACCATTCCGAAAAAGCAGAAACCGGATTCGAAATCTATGTTCCGGTAAAAACAAGTACAGTTTATTCCGGATCCGTGAAACTGGGATCAAGTATAACCGAATATATCGGGAAGGATTATAACATTGCGCCGGAATTGAAACTCAGAAATGAAAGCGTATTGGTACTTGATAAGGCAACGGTTCCCGCCGTACTCATTTTATGTGGCAACCTGGATAAGAAATCAGATTTCGATTTTATTATGAATGACAAAAACCAGGATAAGATTGCCCGGGATATACTGGAAGGCATCCGGAAATACAAACTGAATGAAAGGAGTTTTCAGGATAGCCCAACCCCTTCCAATACCGTTACCATGGAAGCAGATACCATAGTTATGGAAAACTTGCAAAAAATGGATCCGAATACTATTTATTCCATGAATGTTGATAAGGAAAATAACCGGATATACGTGAAATTTAAAAACGGAAAAGAAGACGTTGTACTGATAACAAAAGAACTGAGGATGATGCTTGATACAGCCGGAGCTTTGAAAAAAGTAGAATTTGAAGCAGAATTTCCCGGCGGACAAACTGCCTGGACCCAGTACCTGATCAGGACCCTGAAATATCCATCTGAAGCTGCCAAAAAAGAAATTCAAGGGAATGTTCCGGTTGAATTTATTGTTGAAACAGATGGCAGACTTACCCATATTCAGGCTAAAAGCGGACCGGAAGCATTAAAGGCGGAATCCGAAAGGGTGATTAGGGAGAGCGGAAAATGGACTCCTGCAAGAAACCAGGGAAAGCTGGTCAGATCCTATCATATTCAACCGATTATTTTCCGGCTGGAGCCTAACCCTTTATCCAAATCCTAACCATTCTTTTAATACCCGATCTGATTTTCCCCGGTATCAATCAGCAATTCTTTTTTCGCAGCCGCTTCCACCCTGCCGATCACCCGGGCATCAATACCAAAGGATTGGATGAGGTCAACGAAAACGGTTGCGGAAGAAAGATCTGTGAATATTTCCAGGCGCTGCCCCATATTGAATACCTGGAACATCTCCCGGTCATCCGCACCCGAAGATTGCTGGATGAGACGAAATATCACCGGCGGATCGAATAAATTATCCTTGATGATCTTCAAAGGCCGCGGCAAATATTTCAGGCACTTGGTTTGTCCGCCCCCGCTGCTGTGGATCATTCCATGTATCTGATCAAAATGTTTCTCCAGTAGTGCCTTCACTACCGGTGCGTAAGTGCGTGTGGGACTGAGCAATAATTTTCCAACCGTAAGGGTTTCTCCCTTTTCTGTTTTTATTTCATCGGTCAGTTTATGCGTGCCGGTGTAAACCACTTCTTTTTCCAGGCAGGGATCAAAGGATTCCGGATAAGTCTGCGCATAAATTTCACCCAGCACATCATGCCGGGCACTGGTCAGGCCATTACTTCCGATTCCGCTATTGTATTTTCTCTCATAGTTTGCTTTTCCACTGCTCGATAAACCTATAATCACATCTCCTGCGACTATTTTTTCATTGCTGATGATGCGTGCCTTTGGCCAACGTGCCGTCATGGTTCCATTCACAGCAATCGTGCGCACCAGGTCGCCCACGTCTGCTGTTTCCCCGCCGAGGTATTGAATGTTCACTCCATAGGTCTTCAGTTCATCAAAAAATTTCTGCGTACCGCCGATAATGGCTTCCAGCACTTCGCCGGGAATCAGCATTTTATTCCGGTCGATCGTAGAGGAAAAAAGCAGGTTATCATAAATACCAACACAGAGCAGGTCGTCCAGGTTCATGGCCACTGCATCCTGCGCAATATCCCGCCATACAGAAAGGTCACCGGTTTCTTTCCAGTATAAATAAGCCAGAATGCTTTTGGTTCCGGCGCCATCGGCGTGCATCAGATTAACCCAATCCTTATCGTTACCGAGAAAATCGGAATAGATGTTACAAAAAGCAAAGGGATAGAGTCCTTTATCCAGGGAGGCCGTTGCCTGGTGAACTTCTTCTTTCTGAGCTGAAACACCGCGTCTGGAGTAGAGGGACATACAGAATAACAGGTTATTGTTGAGCCGCAAAGCTAACCCAAAGGAGTAAGGCAGTAAACGAAAAACGAAAAATTTTAAGTGGTACGTATGGTTTATATAATTTCGCAGCACATTTTACTTATGCAGGTCTACCGGAACACAGATGCTTTACCCCTATTCCAAAATGCCGTACTCACCATCGGAACTTTTGATGGCGTGCATACAGGTCACCAACAGGTGATTGCCCAAATGAAGAAGGAAGCCCGGCAGATCCCGGGCGAGTCTGTGATTATAACGTTCGATCCGCATCCCCGAACCGTATTAAATACAGCCTCTGGTATCCGGTTGATCAATACGACAGAAGAAAAAACCGAACTGCTATCTGACAAAGGAATTGACAACCTGGTAATCGTTCCCTTCACTGAAAAATTCGCCCGGTTAACGGCTGAAGATTATATCAGCCAGTTTCTGGTCAACTATTTTCATCCCCATACCATCATCATCGGGTACAACCACCATTTTGGAAAAGGACGAACAGGGAATTTTGAACTGCTTAAAAAAGCAGCTGAAATCCATAACTATACATTAAAGGAAATACCGGCCCACGTGCTTGATTCGATTTCCGTG
>JAYVXJ010000938.1:0-2891 GCA_043785285.1 Chitinophagaceae bacterium | reverse complement strand
TTTGCTACAGGAAGAGACAATAAGATATCAGAAGTATTGCGCGTAAAATAATCTCCTGTGAAACTTATTTTTCCGCCCAATAAAACGGCATCTAATCCGATATCGTTCGTTGTTGTGCTCTCCCACTTGATATTTGCATTCACACCGTTCAGGGGAGCGATACCATCTATAGTTTGTCCTCCAAACGTATAGTTTTGGCCCGTAGCAATGGTTGCCTGGTAAGGATAGGTACCAATATTCTGGTTTCCAAGCTTACCCCACGAAGCGCGGATCTTTAAATCTGAAATTACTTTTTTCAAAGGTTCGAAAAACGTTTCTTCCGAAATGCGCCATCCAACAGATGCGGAGGGAAATACGGCCCAGCGGTTTGCCGGAGCAAAACGTGAGGATCCGTCGTCCCGTATATTTCCTTCCAGTAAATACTTTTTCTTAAAGGTGTAATTGACCCTTCCGAATACTGATTGCAATGCATATTCGGCTGAATTACCGCTGTTTTGCAGGGCTGTAACCGGGCCCGCATCCAACTGGTCCAACGCATTATTCAGGTATCCGCGCCTGCTTCCAAACAAGTAATCGTATTTATTGTGTTCCTGTGAATAGCCACCCAGCACACTTAATTCATGATCGCCAAAAGTTTTATCGTACTGCAGCAATGTTTGCATGGTTAAATTGTCTGAAAAATTTGAATTAGCTGCTACAATGTTTGGCCCTTCCCAAAGGCTCGGATCACCTGTGGTGGGGTCGTAATATTGTAGGTCATTTATTCTCAATTTTGCTTCAGTAATGCTTGCCGTGTAGCCGATTAGTGGTTTTAAATGCAAGCCTTTTAAAAGCTCGATGTCTGCGCCTAAAATAGCAGATAGATGATGGGTTTTATTAAGATTATTGGAGCCGCCTTTTAACACTGCGATCGGGTTGCCTTCGTCGCTATAACCATAGTATCCATTGATCATATTTGGTACCACTCTGCCTGTTTGGTTAAGCGTTGCTACCAGTTGTCCAAAATCAAGGCTGTGAATATTACTTACAGGTTCTCTGAATTGTTGCTGTGAATAAGAAATATTGCCATTTACTTTAATGCGCTGGGTTAGCTGCAGGTCAGTTCTGAAACGCACGTTATAACGGTCCAGGTTGGACCCCAGTACAATGCCATTCTGATTAAGATACCCCATTGACAGGTAACTTTGCATTTTTTCGCTTCCCCCGCTGATATCCAGGGAGTGATTTTGCTGAAGGCCGTTGCCGGTCCAGAATAACTTGTACCAGTCGGTGTTGGGATAGTGTTCCGGATCGGAACCATCTTTGAATTTTTGAATTTCCGCATCAGAATATTTGGGCGATTTGCCTTCATTTACCAGCGCCTCATTGTATAATGTTGCTGCCTGCCATGAGTCGATAAAATCAGGCGTGGCGGTTGTTGACTGCTTACCGATATCTGTGTTGTAATGAGCGATCACTCCACCTTTTTTACCTTTTTTTGTAGTGATGAGTATTACACCGTTTGCAGCCCTTGAGCCGTAGATAGCGGCAGATGCTGCATCTTTCAATACTGTTACCGACTCGATATCGCCGGGGTTGACGTCATCCATGCTGGAAACGATTCCATCTACCATCACCATGGCATCGCTATTGCCCAGCGTGCCGATTCCACGAACCCGGATGGTTCCCTGGTCGTTGCCCGGCTGGCCATTATTTACGGTAACTGTTACGCCCGCCATGGTGCCTTGTAAAGCGGATGATAAGTTGGTAATCGGCCTTCCTTCCAACTCCTTGGCGGATATGGAAGAAACGGCACCCGTAAGATTCACTTTCTTTTTGGTGCCATATCCAATCACCACCACTTCATTCATTGATGATGCTGATACCACCATTTCTACATTTTCTACATTTTCCTGGGTAAGCAATATTTGTTTTTCTTCAAAGCCTATATGCGTAACCGTTAGCGTTTTCCCCCGCTGCGCCGTAATTTCAAACTTCCCGTTTTTATCAGTTAAGGAACTTGTGCTGGTTCCCTTAACGAGAATTGTTGCTGATAAAATCGGCGCTCCGTCTGGCCCGGATACCGTACCAGTAACCGTATGCGGCTGGGCTTGGGACAGCGAAAATATCAGTAAGAACATGCTGAGTAGTGACAATTTTTTTCGCATAAGCTGATAATTTTTTTGAATTAAGTTTTAGATTTGGTTTACTATTTCCCATTCTCTTAAGTACACATATCAATATTCTTTCCATCAAAATTAAAGTGAGAAAGCCTTGCTTTTTTTGCCGATATTGTTTAATCAATACCTTATTCCGTAGTTAATTTTTAGAATACACGGCTACGATATTATAATCAGTTCCGGGTACTACCGTAACCCGGACGTAGATGGTTCCTTTTACTGAAACGGGTGACAAAATCTGTTCTATCCCATTACTTTTTATGCTGCTTATCTTTTTATCATTGTGCACAAATGGAAGCAGGTAAGTAATACCGTTTGTATTTTTTAAGGAAGATTTTATTTTAAATGAAAGCTCATTATTTTTCCAACTGATATCACTGAATATGGCTTCATCTTTTGCACGGAGAAAGTCGAGCAACCGCTCTTCTGTCCAAACCGGGATATGCCTGCTGTTTGCATAGTCCAGCATTTTCATCAGCGGTATCTCTGAAAAATAATATTCTGCGTTGTGTGCTTTTACGCTTACAAAAGAATAGACTTCGTTATCAAGGCTCCTGTCCACTAGCCCCTTGAAGCAATTGTAAAAATCATCTTTGTAATTATGCTCCATGTACTGCTGATCGTATACATTATTAAAGTGCTGGTATAAATTGATTACACCGCCTTTAGTGTCTGCAAACTTCATCGTAAGACCACTACCGGTATAGTTTCCTTCGTTAATGCCAAAAGCAC
>JAYVXJ010000937.1:0-2897 GCA_043785285.1 Chitinophagaceae bacterium | reverse complement strand
TATCCGGATCCAGCTGAATAATCTGTCCAGAATGGTTGCTAAAAACGGAATAGATCTACACTTTAGCGACTATGCGTTGGATTACCTGGCTGAAAACGGATTTGATCCTCAATTTGGAGCACGACCCTTAAAAAGGCTAATCCAGAAGGAGATAGTTAATCCCTTAAGTAAAAGGATATTAGCTGGGAATATAGATCATGATAACCCGGTTTTGGTAGACGTATTTGACGGATTGGTGGTATTCCGGAATGAGCAGGAAGAACATGAAAAATCCCGGGTTTCTCCTTAATAAGTTGTTAACTCGTTTATTAACCTTATGGATGACCGTAAAATAAGTAGGAATTTGAGGGAAAATACTTATTTTTAGCCGCCTCCTGCCAATCCGTCTGGTTAAGAGGCTTTTTTTCAACTTTTGGGGTTGAGTGCTGTTATAGATAAAAGAAGCAAAAAAAGGAATTAAATAAATAAAAAGGAATATAAATCATGGCTTTTAAGAAAGAAATCATAGAGATCATCGAACCAAGAGACATATTTGTTGGCCCCAAAACGGCTCCGGTAACCCTGGTTGAATTTGGGGAATATGAAAATGAGGATTGTGCAAAGGCGCACGAAGTGGTAAAAAAGATCATGGAAGAATATGAAGGAAAGGTGAGGTTTAATTTCCGCCATTTTCCGCTTACCAAGATTCATCAGCGTAGTATGAAGGCAGGAGAAGCCTCCGTGGCTGCTGCCCAGGAAGGCAAGTTCTGGGAAATGCATAATATATTATTTCATAACCGGCATAATCTGGGTACAACCAGCTTGAAACTGCACTCCAGGGAAGCTGGCATTTCGAATAAGAAATTTCTGGATCATCTGGTAAATGCTACCTATGGCTGGCAGGTGCAGGGTGATCTAAGAGAAGGGATTCAAAAGGGGGTTACTACCGTACCTGCATTCTTCATCAATGGAGAATTCTTTAATGGTAAGCCTACTTATGATAACCTAAGCAAGGGGATTGAAGCTGCTCTGAAAAAAGCCAGGAAGAAAGAAAAGGCAGCGGTAGCGAGGTAGTTGACGGTTAATTGACGGCTGATGAATCACTATCAGTCAGGAGAGATATAATCTTTACAATTTATAAAATTTAAGGAGCACTGCAGGGTGCTCTTTTTATTTATAGCTTCTCCCAAACAAACCGGGTCCTTCTTCATCCTCTTTTTCCATCAACCATCAGCCATATGGCGTACTTGTGGTTTTGACAATTAATTCATAAATTGTACTGATCCCTGAAATCAGGGTTTCATAAGACCAATATTGAATGAAAAGTTCCGGTATTTCCAGTGCCTTTCAGGAAAGGCTAAAATTGATTTCTATTGGCAGTTCTCTTGCCTGGCTAAAGAAAAAATGGCCCCTGTTTTCCCGTAAAGTCAGGAATTCCAGCTTCCCCTTCAGGATGGAAGCCATCTCCCAAAAATCGCATCATTTTCTGGATGAGATTAAATCCCTGGGGTTCACTAAAACCATGGATGAACTTGAAAAAGGAAAGCTGAGTGTTTTTAATCAGCTTAATTTTTTTCAATTCCTCACCGGCATTATCGTTCCCCTGGTTTGTTTTTTTGGGAATAATAAGTTTCCACTGATTTCCTTTTTTATAGCCAGCCTGCCCGCATGGGTAAGTTTGTTGGTTCTCTATCTGAATTTTTATTACCGGTATGAAGCGGGAATGATTACCTATTTTATTTTGTATCCCCTGGTGACCTCTATCGTTTATATGAGTGGTATGAACCTGGGGGTGGAATTATATTTCATACTGAATGGCATCCTGGCCGTTTTCTTTCTTCCGATGATCAGCCAGATGCTTTTTTCTGTCGGGCTCTCGATGGTCAGTTATTTTGTGCTGGTGGTTTTAAACAATCATTATAATTATCAATTGCATTCGGCAAATCTGTTCTTATTTCTATTTAACCAGATCACCGCTATCCTGTTTATATTCTACGCGCTATTCCTGATCAAGAAGGAAAGCAATCTATATCAGTTTGGTATTCTGGCCACCAATAAGGCATTGCAGGAAACCAATGATAAGATAGAACGTCAGAAAAAAGAAATTGAAGAGAAGGCCACGGAACTGGGCGAACTGAATTCTTTAAAGAATAAATTGTTTTCGGTGATTTCCCATGATATGAAAACACCTATGTATGCTTTGCGTAATCTTTTTCGCAGCATGCAGCAGGCAAATATGAGCGGGGAAGAAATCAAAGCGATTATTCCCGATGTAGTTACTGATCTGAACTATACCACTGGTCTAATGGAAAACCTGCTGCATTGGGTAAAAAGTCAGATGAATTCCGCCAATGTTTGTCCTCAGCCATTAGATATGGGAGCAATTGCTGAAGAGGTGATCAATGTGCAGCAATTGCAGGCCTCCTCTAAAAAAATTGCGATCACCTGCAAAATACCGAAACACAGTATTGTTTTTGCTGATAGAGATATGGTAACTCTGGTTTTAAGAAACCTGCTTTCCAATGCCATTAAATTTACGCCGGTCAGCGGTAAGATCAGTATCTGTTTAAAACCTGATGGATCTTTTTGCCGTCTTTCTGTTCAGGATAACGGGATTGGAATGGATGCCGATTCCATCAGCCGAATTCATCAGAATAATTATTACAGTACAAATGGTACAGCAAAAGAAAGCGGAACAGGCCTCGGCCTGATGCTCTGCAAGGAATTCCTGGCCAGGAATGGCGGATCACTCCTGATAGAAAGCAAACCAGAAAAAGGAAGCACATTTTCCTTCACACTTCCCACTACCGGCTGATGGTTGAGCGTTACTCGTTTTTATGTAGTACAGAACATTACCAATTTCTGTTAAGTAAACGATAGAAATAGGATAAAAGATTCTATTTTTTCCAACCTGTTTT
>JAYVXJ010000936.1:0-2899 GCA_043785285.1 Chitinophagaceae bacterium | reverse complement strand
ATCGTTACCGAGCGCGGAGGTTTTTATATTGCTTACGGCTTCGGGGTTATTTATAAGATTTTTTATCTGCAGGGCAAGTTCAACTGGCTGCGGTTTTCATCCAAAAGTGAAGTTACCGGCCATTCCAGCAAAGCCTATGGCGTTGCCGGAATTACTTTAGGCGTTCGCCTTCCCTGATTATTTTATATTTATGGAATGAATTTTCAAATGAAACAAACCATGCGCAATTTGCGGTTTAGTCATCAATTCCTTTTCACGGGTAGACCAATTGTCTATAAATAATTTAATTTTATTTACAGATGCGTTTTTATCAGTTTCCTTTTGGGGCCAATGAACAGTAGCTAATGGAGGCTAACCGGCGTCCCCTTTTATTTTAAGCGAAAAGACTATTAAGGAGATGTGGCTCATTTTGATTTTACAGCTGCTTCCTGGTTTCCTGCATCAAATCAAACGGGGAAATCGCAGTAACTCCTTCTCCAAAAGGAAATCTGTCCTTGCCCGAATAAAGAACATAACGCCTTTCTGCTTTTATATCTTCGCAACCAATGTGAAAACCTTTAGATAAGGTTGGCGAAGAACTTCGCTTAATGAGTTCACCAATGCAAATACCGGAATCTCCCCGGCTGCATATCCAGCGTATAAAAAACAAGGCATAGCAAAATAAAATACCAGATAAAAATCAGCACATTGGCATAAGGCCTGCGGAAATAATTGAGTAGCCAGGTATACATCAGGGAAAAATTTGTTTAAAGGCGGCGCCCAGGGAAGCAATATTTTCTGAGCCGATAATGATGCAGCTGAAGGCAAACAAATGGAAAACCCAGATCCTTCCGATCCAGCGGCCTATTGGATGTTCGTTGATAAACCCGGAAACAGACGGTGTTTTTTTTCTTGAATAAGCGGTAAGCAAAATCAACCCGGCCTGAAGGGATCCCCACACGATATACCGGAAGGAGATTTCGTGCCAGAGGGCCAGCACCAGCATGGCGCTCATCAGCGCAAACCTGCGGTTTCTCGATAAGGCAACCAACGGCTGGAATACATACTCGCGGCACCAGGAGGATAAGGAAATATGCCATCTGCGCCAGAAGTCCTGCATGTTGGTCGCCATAAAAGGGGTATTGAAATTTTCCATCACGCGTATGCCCCATACTAATCCGGCTCCGATGGCCAGATCAGAAAAGCCGGCAAACTGGAAATAGGCATTTCCGGTGAAAGCGATCATTTCCAGATAGAGCTTTAAAAAATGCGAATCCAAATCCTTTGCATACCCGGTTAACAGAATACTGAAAAGAAAATTTCCGAGAAAATTAATTTTAACCAGCCCGTAAAGGATCCGCTCCAAGCCATCTGAAAATTGCGATGCACTCCATTTCATTCGTCGAAGGCTTCGTTGAAAATCGGGCATTCTATGTATAGGCCCGATCAATATCACCGGTAAAAAAAGTAAATATTGAAAATAAGCCGGCAGCGATGGCTTTTGCATCTCGCCTTTATAACATTCGAAGGCAACGTGTATCTGGCGGAAAGCATAATAAGAAAGACCAAGTGGTATCAGCCAATGGTCTGTATTAAACCGCCATTTATAAATGATGAGCGGAATCAGCGGAAGGAAGACCGTAAGAATAACATGGATTCGACCGGATTTAAAAAAATCATATCGCCATACCAACCATTGAAGAAAGGCAACGGATAACATCAGTATCACGGAAACGGGAGCAACCCAGGCCAGGAGGATCAGCGTGATGATGGCCATGGTATTGCCTTTCCAAAAGTGCGGTACGCACCACAACAGCGGCGCAGTGAGCAGAATGACAGCCAGAAAAAGGGCCTGGAGCTTCATCGTTTTTTTATTTGTGAAGCCACCGAACGGCAAAAGAAAGCGGAGAAAAAGTTGTTTCCTTTTGCATTTAAATGGGCATCATCAAAAAAATAGCTGCTGTTCAGGTTGTGATGATCCCCTTCATATTCCAGGGAAATTTTCTGTTTCAGAAAGTTCAGGTTTCGGTAGAAGGATAGCGTATCCGGACTATTCCATTTTCTTTTTTCCAGCGCAGCTTCAATCGGAAAATTCACCAGCAGAAAACGGGTTCCTTTGGATTGCCAGCTTGCAGCCAAATCGCGGAAAGACGCCAGGTCTGTTGTATCCATCAAGCCAGCTCTTATGTCATCGATGGATAAATTCCCCATCGGCGGGAATACGTGCAGGATATCCGGGTTATAGGGCCTGCGAAAATTTTTAAATGCCAGCATATCCCGGAAGGTCTGCATGTACCGGGATAAAAAAGGTTCATCCACCCCCCGGTAAAAAAGCATATTGGCTTCGATAACGACGAGACTGGGTTTTACCTGCTGAAGCAGGGGCAGGTCATTTTTGATAGACGATAATGTGGCAGCCGGCTTCCAGAACTTGATCACACAGATGTTTTGTCCGGAGGTTTCCTGAAGGCAATGGCTGATGCTATCGCAGCTGCAGAGTCCGGCCTCCACTAATGATGTTCCGATAACCAGGATTACAGGTCTGCCATGGGCGGACCCGAAGCGGTTGCTGATGTATGTTTCCTTGTTATTATTTTCAATTAACCGATTGGATTTTTCGGTGAAATAAATCCAGACAGACAGGCAGCCGGCTGCGATGAGTAAGAAAACCCAGACCCTGATCGGAGGAAATTTTTGTTGCGCCGGATTATCCATTTTTTATTTTAATCAACTCGGTCGCTCTCCGGATACTGTTCATGGTGATCACTTCGGCCATATTGAAATGAACTTTGAAATGATCTTCCAGGGAAGTGATAAACGTGAGATGCGCTAAGGAATCCCATCCGGCAACGGTCTGCGATGTATCCTCAATGGATAGCCGGGAAACGGATACCTGAAAAGATTCTGCTGCAATGGAAAG
>JAYVXJ010000935.1:0-2899 GCA_043785285.1 Chitinophagaceae bacterium | reverse complement strand
GCCTTTGCATGAACCGTTTGGAAAAGGCTTTGCTTCCCTCCAGCCGGGCTGCGTTTGCAGAGGGTCCGATCACCGGAATATGGCTGAGCTCCGGGTCTGCTGCAAAGAAATCGACGATCCCTTTTACCAGTGGTTCTTCCGGGCCCACCACCAGCATATTGATCTGATTTTCAAGACAGGCTTTTTTTACAGCCGGAAAATCAGTGGGGGTCAGTTCAATATTGGTGCCGAAGCAGGAAGTGCCGGCATTACCAGGGGCTATGAATAAGCGGGAACAATCCGGACTTTGCGATATTTTCCAGGCAAAAGCATGTTCTCTTCCCCCCGCGCCTAATATTAATACATTCATTTCAAGCGTGGATTAGGCCCGAAATTCCCGATTCATTGCCATATCTGAAGAAATAATTTTATGAATGGTCAGAAAGCATCCCTTCTGATATGATTAAATAAATCTTACTTTAGGTTCATCATTTGAGGTCCATCCTAAACTCGAAACGCTCGCCATATGAATACAGTGTTGCCTAAGAAAGGCCATCCCCGCGGATTATATGTTCTATTTTTTACGGAGATGTGGGAGCGCTTTGGCTACTATCTGATGGTAGGCATTCTGTTTTTATTTTTACATGATACGGTAAATAATGGTGGACGCGGAATGGATACCGGACTGGCTGCGGATATTGTAGGCTCCTACATTGCACTGGTTTACCTGACCCCTTTTATCGGGGGATTGGTTGCCGACCGGTATATCGGATATCGTGTATCCATTTTTCTCGGCGGCTCGCTGATGGCCCTGGGTTATTTTCTGCTGGCCGTGCCACATAGCGGAGGGCTGATGTATGCAGCCCTGGGTTGCGTGATCGTAGGGAATGGATTCTTCAAACCCAATATCAGCACGTTATTGGGTAATATTTATAATAAGGAAGAATTAAAGTCGAAAAAAGATATTGCTTACAATATTTTTTACATGGGCATCAACATCGGTGCCTTTGTTTGCAATTTTGTAGCAGCCTACCTGCGCATCAACTATTCCTGGGGTTATGCATTTGCCGCTGCCGGCTTTGGCATGCTGCTATCCCTGATCTTTTTTGCATCCGGACAAAAACATATAAAGAGCGCCGACGTAATCAAGCCGGTTCAGAAAGAAGATATGCCACTTTCGAAAATCGTTTCTTATGTTTTCCTCCCCGCAATTGTTGCAGGCATCATCGGTTGGAAAATTCCAGGAAACCTCATGGGGTCCGACTCCAATGACGCGTTCATCTTTGCCTGCATTCCTATTATTATATTTTATTTCAACATTTGGTATCGTTGTAATCCGTTAGACAAAAAGAGGATCGGAACTTTGTTCACACTCTTTGGTGTTGCCATCATTTTCTGGAATATCTATAATCAGAACGCCACGTCACTCACTATATGGGCAGACAGTTATACCAAACGGGAAGTGCCTAAAATCGTTGAAAATATAATTAAACCTTTTGGCTTCCTGAAAACCGTAAATACCGAGGCCAAAGAAGTAGCCGTTCTGGATAGCCAATTCCGTGCGAAAGTAGGTCCGGACGGAAAAGTGCTCACCCATATGGGCGCTGATCCTTACCTGAAGAATATCCCTAAGGATGAATGGCCGGCCAAGGGAGAAAATCTCAAACTCCTATCCACCGAGATCTATCAATCCATTAATCCCTTCTGGATCATTGTGCTCACTCCGGTCATTGTAGGTTTATTCGGATTTCTTGCTGCGCGTGGCAAAGAACCCTCTACGCCGGCTAAGTTTGCCTGGGGAACGATCATAGCCGGATTATCCTCGCTGATCATGGTTATTGCTGCTTTATCTACCAATATTTACGAACATAAAGTTTCTTCGGCATGGATCTTTGCCAGTTATGGCGTTTTCACGGTAAGTGAACTGCTTGTAAGTCCGGTAGGATTGTCACTTGTGTCCAAAGTGGCTCCGCGACGGTTCACTGCATTGATGATGGGAGGCTGGTTCATTACCACTTCGCTCGGGGCGAAGATCGCGGGTATCATGGCCGGCTTCTGGGATCATTTCGAAAGTAAAGCGTTTTTCTTTGGGATCAGTGCTGTAGCTGCCATCGTTGCCGGTGCATTGCTATTTCCACTCGCGAAACGATTGAATAAGGTTGTTGAAGAAGCGACTGCGGCGAATGATTAGAGGATTAGTTGACAGTTGACCGATATCAGGTGCGGATTCAAACCTAAAGGCCGTCAACCGTCAACTGTCAACCGTCAACTAATTAAAATCAGTTCATCTTAAACGGCACAATCATCTCAAACACAGGAATGTTTACTTCGAAAACGCTTTTTGAATTCAGGTTTTCCATATTGTAGCTGCCATACATCTTACCCATCTCCGTACGCAGATTGCAACCGCTAACATATTGATATTTTTCTCCCGGCTGCAGAACAGGCTGCATCCCCACCACGCCCTCACCTTCCACTTCGCGGCGTGTTCCGTTACTGTCAAAAATATGCCATTGACGCCGGTGAAGTTTTACCGGAAAACTATTGTGATTCCAGATCGTGATCCGGTAGGCAAACATATGCTCACCCGCTACAGGATTACTGTAATCGGGCTGATAAAAAGTTTCGACATCTATTTCAACCCCTTCAGAAATTTTGTTCGCCATGGAGTTAATTTGTATAAAATTAGCGAAAAAAGTTGACGGTTGACAGTTGACCGTTGACGGCCTTTAGTTGCGAATCCGCACCTGATATCGGTCAACTATCAACCGTCAACCGTCAACCCTTTTATCGTACTTTCGCGCAGAACAGACAGACTTACCAATCTTTTATCATGAAAATCGCAGTAGCAAAAGGAGACGGCATTGGTCCGGAGATCATGGACGCCGTTCTTTCCATTTTCAATGCCAATCAGGTTCCT
>JAYVXJ010000934.1:0-2903 GCA_043785285.1 Chitinophagaceae bacterium | reverse complement strand
CAGACTAAACTTCCTAAAAACAATGCTTATCTGCTGATCGACCGGATTGTGGTTAAAGATTTTGATGAAGATGACCTCCACCGACTGGCAGATTCAATCGGAACTGCCTTTTATGAAGGCGAAGGGGAGATGCTGCTGGAGATCAATGGAGAAAAGCAATTGCCTTTCAGTAACCGTTTTGAAATGGACGGAATCCGTTTTGAAGAACCGGTACCCAATCTCTTCTCCTTTAATAATCCGTATGGCGCCTGCCCTACCTGCGAAGGCTTTGGCCAGGTGCTGGGTATTGATATTGACCTGGTTATTCCGGACAAGCGCCTGAGTGTGTTTGAGGGCGCTGTGGCTCCCTGGAAAGGTGAAAAGCTGAGCGCCTGGAAAGATCATTTTATAAAAACTTCCCGCAAGTTTGATTTTCCTATACATAAACCCATCATGGATCTGACGAAAGAGCAGTATACTTTGTTATGGGAAGGAAATAAGGAGGTTAGCGGAATCAATGATTTCTTTGCGGAGGTAGAAAAGAACCTGTATAAAGTTCAATATCGGGTATTGCTTTCCCGATACCGCGGACGGACGGACTGCCCGGATTGCAAAGGATACCGGCTGCGTCCGGAAGCCCTTTACGTGAAGATCGGAGGGATTCATATCGGCGAACTTTGTGAAATGCCGGTGAGTAAACTCGCTGACTGGTTCAGGGAGCTTGCTTTTTCTCCATTTCAGCAACAGGTAGCCAAGCGTATCCTGATAGAGATAAATAATCGCCTGAGAACATTGCTGGATGTAGGCCTGGGTTATCTTACCCTGAACCGGTTGGCGAATTCGCTGAGCGGCGGGGAAAGCCAGCGTATTCAACTTACCCGCTCCCTGGGAAGTAATCTCACCAATTCATTATATATATTGGATGAACCTTCCATAGGACTTCATTCCCGCGATACCCAAAGATTAATTGTGGTGCTGAAGCAGTTGCGCGACCTGGGCAATACGGTAGTGGTAGTAGAACATGATGAGATGATGATGCGCGAGGCTGACCATATTATAGATATGGGCCCGCTGGCCAGCCACCTGGGTGGAGAAGTGGTGGCGGAAGGTAATTATGAGGCGATCGTCCAGAATGAAAATAGTCTGACCGGAAAATACCTGCGCGGTGAATTAAGCATTGATCCGCCTAAAAATGTCCGCGGGTGGAAGCAGTCCATTACCGTAAACGGAGCCCGACAGCATAACCTGAAAAATATAACGGTGGAATTTCCGCTAAACGTGTTGTGTGTGGTCAGCGGTGTAAGTGGCAGTGGAAAAACAACTTTGGTAAAACAAATCTTATATCCGGGATTGCAGAAGATCAAAGGGGAATTTGCGGACAAGGTAGGTCTGCACAAATCCATCAGCGGCGATATTGATTCGATCAGCCAGATTGAACTGGTAGACCAGAATCCCATTGGTAAATCATCCCGAAGCAACCCGGTAACCTATATCAAGGCCTTCGACGAGATCCGGGATTTGTACTCCAAACAACCGCTAAGTAAACTGCGTGGATTTCTTCCGAAACATTTTTCATTTAATGTGGACGGAGGCAGGTGTGATACCTGTAAGGGAGAAGGTGAACAGGTAGTGGAAATGCAGTTTCTGGCAGACGTTCATTTGACCTGTGAAGTTTGTGCTGGCAAAAGATTTAAAGAAGAAGTGCTGGACGTTCATTACCATAATAAAAGTATTCATGATGTACTTAATATGAGCGTGGATGATGCGCTGGATTTTTTTAAAGATGAAAAAGACATCATTCAGAAAATCAAATCCCTGAGCGATGTGGGATTGGGCTATATTAAACTGGGACAATCATCTGATACTTTATCGGGTGGTGAAGCACAGCGGGTAAAGCTGGCCTCTTTTCTGGGTAAAGGGAAAAGCCTCGGGAAGATCCTTTTCATTTTTGATGAGCCCACCACCGGTCTGCATTTTCAGGATATTAAAAAACTGCTGACTTCTTTCCGGGCGCTGATTGACCAGGGGCATTCTGTACTGGTTGTAGAACATAATACTGATGTGATCCGTTCGGCGGATTGGGTCATTGATCTGGGCCCTGAGGCCGGAGATGCCGGCGGAAATCTCGTATATGAAGGAGTTCCCATAGGACTTAAAAAGTTGAAGGCCAGCTTTACGGGAACGTTTTTGTGAATGGGTTAGAAGAATTTTTTCGTAAGCATCAGGAGAATGTTAGCGCAGCCTGTTCAGGCTTTTCACCAGTTTCTCATCTTTGGAAATTCCCCTGGCTGCAAGGAAGAGGAAAACCGGAATTAGAAAAGTTAGTATGGCAGTAAGGGCGTAGTTACCATTGGTAAACTTCAGGGTTTGTTTGTAATATAAAAAGATATTGAGCAGGGAAAAAAGTATCTCTGCAATAGCGATACGCAATTGGATTTTCCTTTTCTTATATAAAAAAATATCAATCAACGAAACGCATATCAAACCTATGGTGATGATCAGTATCCAGATATTGAAGCTGGCATTCAGGTATTGATAGATGCTGGGCTGGCCGGCAATATCCAGGTTCCCACCATAGAAAGAAAGGCGGATAGTAAGAAAAGCACTCGCGGAAGCAAGGAGCAGCCAGAGGGTTTGCATACGCTGAAGCATATAAGACCGGTTTTAATGTTTAAAAAATAAAACGCAGCTTACCATTCGGGGTATAATGGAAAAGCGTTCATCCGTTCATTCACTTTTCCCCTGATGGTTGCCAGCAACGGTTCTTCCTCCGCATGCATCAATGCTTCATCAATCCAGTCAACCACTTCACTCATGTCTTTACATTTCATACCCCGGGTAGTGATTGCAGGAACACCGACCCGTATGCCGGATGTTACAAAAGCACTTTTATCATCAAAGGGAACCATGTTCTTATTCACGGT
>JAYVXJ010000933.1:0-2906 GCA_043785285.1 Chitinophagaceae bacterium | reverse complement strand
GGTTCCAGTCGCCGTAACCTATAATCGTAGACGGATTTACAATTACCGGCGTTAATCCTTCGCCCATGCCACGCCACACTTCCATCTCTGCATAGTATTTGCTGATGGCGTAGTGCGACTGATGTGTGCGGCTTTCCCATTTTTTTTCTTCATTAACCGTCTCCCTGTTGTCCGTTCTTCCCAAAGCGCCCACAGAACTGATATATACAAAATCCGGAATATTATTTTCCAATGCGGCATTCACCATATTGGCCGTTCCTTCAATATTTATTTTGAATAATTTTTTTCTGTCGCCCGGATAAAAAGAAACCAGTGCAGCGGCATGGATGATGCGGTTACAGCCGTTGAGGTATTCATTCAGACGGGTCACGTCCAGAATATCTCCCTGAACCCATTCCACTTTTTCTGAAATTTCCGGGGATAAATAAAATGGAATCGCGCGTTCCCTGCGCAACGCACGTACGGTGTGTCCCTGGCTTACCAGCTCAGCGAGTATATAAGATCCGAGGAAGCCGGTGCCGCCAGTTAGGAAAATCATTTGGTTAATTTGAAAATTTAATAATGAGGGAAATGGAGAAGGTGTAAATGTAAAAAAAGAACATTTTCAAATTAACTCACCGTCTGGTATTTAAAGAACCCCCGCCCCACTTTCTTTCCCCATTCTCCCTGCTTCACTTTTAATTCCTGCAAGGGAGAAGGTTTTAGTCGTGCGGGCCTTCCCAGAGCTTCATAAAGGGAATAGCTCACGGTATAATTAATATCATTACCGATCAGGTCCATCAAATGAAAGGGACCCATTTTAAATCCAGCCGCTTCCGTTAGTCTGTCAATCGTTTCCATATCCGCGATTTCCATTTCGGCCAATCTTAATGCTTCGAGATAAAAGGGACGGGCAACATGATTCACTATAAACCCGGGGGCATCGTTACAAATAACGGGTGTCTTTTCCATCTGAATAGCCAGATCGCGGATTCTTTGAATGGCAGCTTCAGAAATATAGTTTGTTTTTATGATCTCGACCAGTTTCATGCGGGGAGCCGGATTGAAAAAATGCATGCCGATGATTCTTTCCGGGAAAGACGTTTGCTCCGCAATTGCTTTTATGGAAAGCGAAGAAGTATTACTGGCGAAGAGCGTTTGGGCGTCATTTATTTTTTCAAGCTCCGTAAAGAGCGAAACCTTAGCTTCTGTTTTTTCTATGATGGCTTCCAGGATGATACCGGCCCGGCATTCGGTTAATGAGCTGGTAAATCGAATGCGATTCAGCATTTCATTTTTTTCTTTCGCCGCGATCCGGTTTTTATCCACGAGTTGTTGCAGATCTTTTTCGATCTGCACGGAAGCCTTAGAAAGCATTTCCGGATTGAGGTCGTATACTATTACCGGAATTCCATGCCGGGCAGCTGATAGGGCTATGCCCGATCCCATGGTTCCTGCTCCACAAATACATAAAGGATCACGCATGGTTACTGGTTTCAGTGCTAAAGATAAGCACATAAAGGGGTTGACAGATGACGGTTGACGGTCAGCCAGACTATTCCGGTTTCAATTCTTATTTTTGGCGAATGGAAAAGAAAATCATTAATACCCCGAATGCTCCCGCACCAATCGGACCCTATAGCCAGGCAGTACAGGTTGATCAAATGTTGTTCCTTTCAGGACAGATTGCCATCAACCCCAAAACAGGAAATCCCGAAACAGCCGATATCCAAACGGAAACACATCAGGTGATGCATAACCTCAAAGCTGTTTTACAGGCTGCCGGAATGGATTTCAGTCATGTTGTGAAAACCAGTATATTCCTATCAGATATGTCGCTCTTCACTTCCGTAAACGAGGTATATGGTAAATATTTCACCGGCAATTTTCCAGCCCGCGAAACGGTTGCTGTAAAAACGCTTCCGAAGGATATGAATGTGGAGATTAGTATGGTTGCGGTAAACAGGTGAATAAAGGAAATGCAATACTTATCTGACAAAAGTCTTTACCCAATTGGAAGCTGTTTATGATCCACCTTAACTATCGGAAAATCGAAGAACTCCCAGCACTTTCCCAACTTTCACGAACGCCGCTACCGCTTTATCCAGGTGTTTTTTTTCATGAGCGGCACTCAGTTGCACCCTGATGCGGGCCTGCCCTTTTGGAACGACCGGAAAGAAAAACCCGATCACGTAAATACCTTCTTCCAATAATTTAGTAGCAAACTCCTGCGCAATCACCGCATCGTAAAGCATTATCGGAACAATCGGATGATCACCGGGTTTGATTTCGAATCCGGCTTCCGCCATTTTTGCCCGGAAATATTTTGTGTTGAATTCGAGTCGGTCACGCAGGGCGGTGCTTTCGCCGAGCATATCCAGTATCGCGATAGAGGCGCCGACGATGGAAGGGGCGAGACTGTTCGAAAATAAATAAGGGCGGCTCCGCTGACGAAGTAGTTCAATAATTTCTTTCCGTCCGCTGGTAAATCCGCCGTTGGCGCCCCCCAGGGCTTTACCCAGGGTTCCGGTGATAATGTCTACCCGGCCCATCACATTCCGGTATTCATGCGTACCGCGACCGGTCTTTCCCAAAAAACCGGAAGAATGGGATTCATCGCTCATTACGATGGCATCGTACCGATCAGCCAGGTCGCAGATCTTGTCCAGCTGGGCAATCGTCCCATCCATACTGAAAGAACCATCGGTGACAATAACACGACTGCGGGAAGACTGCGACTGCCGGAGCTGTTCTTCCAGATCCTCCATATTGTTATGCGTATACCGCATCCGCTTTGCTTTACATAACCTGACCCCGTCAATAATGGATGCATGGTTCAGTTCGTCGGAAATGATGGCATCTTCTTCCCCGAACAAAGGTTCAAAAACACCGCCATTGGCATCAAAAGCGGCTACATATAATATAGT
>JAYVXJ010000932.1:0-2913 GCA_043785285.1 Chitinophagaceae bacterium | reverse complement strand
TTTTACTTGTATGTTGCAAACCTAATACCAATTATTTACATAAATACTGGCAGAAAGCGACAATTAGAGGGGTCCATTAAGACATATCGTTTATTTAGCTTTGATTATAAAAAAACCACCCGGCTTACCCTGCCATAACCTTAGCATGAATTCTGAAAATAATTAACAGCAGACAAATATGACAATCTGGAAAAAACCGGCAAACATGGCTTTGTTCTTAGCAATAGTAATTCTTTGCGGATTATCACAATGAAAATTATCCTTCTACCCTTCCCTACGATTCTATAACCGGGGAGGGTTACCGGGACGTCAAATGGCCTCAGGGACTGAGGGGAGATTCTACAAAAACGGCGGTGTGCCGGATCGGACTTATGAAATCCACTGATGGTGGTCATCATTGGAGCAATAATGGTATCCTGCTGGAAGATTACCAGCCAAGATTAATTCTGAGACCTCATAATACAGGCATCAATTTCGCTGGTGGTACCGGCGATCCATCTTCTGTTGTGAGCGGAACTTATCTGTATATTTTTATGGTGAATATGGTTTTCCAGGCAGGTACGACAGTGCCTCTTATGACCCAGTTAAAGAGTGGAAAGGACATAGTGCATCAGTGTTGCAAGAATCGCCCTCTAGGATCTGGAATCCCCTGCCGGCAAGGCCAGAAGATGGAACGGCAAGCGTTTTAATGTAGCCGGCAACGGAATAGGTTTGCCGATTTCATCCCTGAAAATACCACTGGTTGATGGCGGAGGACCTACCTCTTCCCCACCGGAAAATATTTCTGAGGACCATCCGTAAGCTGGAACACGTATTGGAATGCCAGGGTGATGCTCATGGCTAAAGCCGAAGGCTCCTCCTGGAAGGGAGGTAGTATTTATATTTCTTTTAATAACATATCATTTGGTACCCATCGTTGCAACCCATTAATTCTCCTGCTGAGATAGAAATAAGACATACATCGGTATTACTCGGGCAAAAAGCACGACTCTTCTTCAAAGATACAAAGCGCGACAGTAGTCATTATGTATCGGAATACCAGGTGGAATTCGGGAAACCATGATCGTTTTTAATTAGAACAAACCTTATAAACCCTTTCCATAATTCCATAACATGCATGGCATGCTTCGTGGGTAACTTTGTTAATAAACTTAAAAAATAAAAAACATTTTAGAAAAATATAGATTTATGAAATACACCCGTCTCTTGTTGTTTGGCCTTGTACTCTTCCCATTCTCCCCTCTTCATGCCCAGCATAAGCACCCCATGACAGATACCCTGAGCATGCCCATGGAAGACGCAATGGGATATGAATGCTATGGATCATCAACATCATGAAATGAAAAACATGGACAAGGGCGGAATGAGTATGTCCATGAATCATTCGCTTTCCCTGAATTTACCGATGACCCGGGATGGTTCGGGTACCTGATGCTTCTCCGATGTATGGGTTATGGTTCATGCACATTCCTGGATGTTTATGTTTCATGGCGATATTTTTCCCCGTTATAATAAAGCAGATCTTTTTAATAGGGGAAAAAGAGGCGCAGCAAAATGGGATGCTCCCGATATACTGATGGCCATGGGGCAAAGAAAAATAAGCACCAAAAGATTATTTCATTTCAATGTCATGTTATCAACGGATCCAATGATTGCCAGTGGTAATGGCTATCCACTGCTGTTTCAAACCGGTGAATCCTGGAAGGGAAAATCGTTGGTCGACCGGCAGCATCCACATGATCTCTTTTCTGAACTTTCTGTCAGCTATGCGTATGCGATTACCAAAAAGACAGATGTCTATTTGTACCTGGGCTATCCCGGTGAATCAGCTTTAGTTCCTGTAGCCTTTATCCACCGGCCTTCGGGCATGTTTATGCCGGATGGGCCAATCATCTATCATTGGGCAGATCTCTGTAAACATCATTGCGCAAATAAGGTCTGGGTTCATTAACAACTACTTTATACCCCCTGTACAAATCATATGATCGACATCTGTCCGGAAGAGATGCAGCAAATACCCAACGTCCTCCTTCCTGATAAATAAACTGACGCTGAGGCACATAATAATAAGCCTGAATATCTGGTAAATAATAATAGTCCACATTACTATTCCCCCCAGGAAGCCATGTTGGCGACGCACCTATCTAAATATTGAAACTGACTCTGGGCTGCGCCTGTGTTTGATTGAAAAACAAACAAGCACCAAAAAATGCTACTGACAGAATAATCTTTTTCATGTTGTAACTTTTTATTAGGACTGCCTAAAAAGAACCTGGTTTAAGGATTGACTGTTATAGAAAAGCAAAAAAACAAAAACGCAGAAATAACATAAAGGGTAAGTATCATTCATTACCTGAAACAGAGCAACTCTTTTTATCAAAATAAACATAAATTATCTTGTACAACTAAAAGGTTTCCTATATTTGTGCAACCTAAAGGTTTCATATATCATGAGAAGAGACGTATTTCAGGCAATAGCCGACCCCACAAGAAGAGAAATCCTGCACCTGATTTCCAGCGAACCATTGAATGTAAATACGGTGTCCGAAAACTTTGACGTAAGCCGTACCGCCATTTATAAGCATATTAAAATTCTTACGGAATGCGGACTGATCGTTATCAAACCCCAGGGTCGTGAACGATTTTGCGAAGCCAGACTGGAGAAGCTGCACGAAGTATCAGACTGGGTAGACCAATACCGCAAGATCTGGACTGCCAAACTCGACAACCTGGAAGATTACCTGCGCGAATTACAATCTAAAAAGAAAAAAAAGGGAATAGTAAAAAGTAAAAAACAGCTGATCACTAAAAATATAAACCATGGCAAAGCCAAATGAAATCCTGAACGAGACCGCAGAGCGGGAACTCGTCATTACTCGAATCTTCGATGCTCCACGCGAACTCGTGTTTAAA
>JAYVXJ010000931.1:0-9503 GCA_043785285.1 Chitinophagaceae bacterium | reverse complement strand
ACCGAACCAATCAAATCATCAACATTACCTGCATGAACGGACAATGTATCTGGATGCATAAGAAAGAATTTATCCAATTTTTTTTGTGAATAATGGTTGAGCAACAACGATCGTGCTATTCCTGATGGATAAAGGTAATCAATCGAGAAGCTCCACAACATTTTTATGGTCGAATGAACAGTAATTCCGCGTATCTTTTGAATAAGAAAGCAGGGTGTCGTAGGCGTTTTTCAGCAACACCAGATTATTTTTTTGTTTTCCATATGAAATAGGGTGTTAATTGGTAATAAAATTTGGATGAATACTATTTTTTCTTAGCTATATATTTCTCCGAAACCAGGGCTATGGGTCATATCGAAATCCATTTTTTATTTCGTACCATAGTACCTGTTTAATGCTTCAGGAAAATTATGGTGAATCCGTGAAACCCCGAACCAATGAAATAACTACCTGGCCGGGGTGTGCGTACCGGAGTCCTTAAAATTGGACAAGAAAATAGCTTACCCTGTATACGGGAAGTACAACCGGCAGTCCCAATAGAATTGGCCGATAAAACAAGAGGTTTATATGTGAAGTGAACCGACAACTTTTTATTGTTTTTCCGGCAGGGTAACTATAAAAGTAGAACCTTTGCCAGGCTCACTTTGTGCGGAAATGGTTCCACGATGTCTTTCCACTATTTTTTTACAGATGGATAAGCCTATGCCGGTTCCTTCTATTTCGTGATAGCTATGCAGCCGTTTGAATAAAGTAAAAATGTCTTCGGCATATTTAGTTTCGAATCCGATACCATTGTCTTTGAAAAATATGTGGTGATGTGTTTTTTGTGTTCCATTATTTGGTATGGAGTCGTTCTCAATGGTCATCCGTTCACTGAAAATTTCAATTTCCGGGATGCTGTCTGGTTTCCTGAATTTAATGGAATTGCTGAGCAGGTTCTGAAACAATTGCCTTATCTGAGTAGGAAGAACAACCAGATCGGGAAGGGGTTTTACGTAAATTGTTGCTTTTGTTTTTTTGATATCCATTTCCAGATCCGAGATCACTTCACTTAGCAGATCATTCAGATTGGCGCTTTCAAAATCCTCTGCTGTTTGTGTGTTTCTGGAATATTTAAGCAGGTCGTTCACTAACAATTTCATACGTCTGGTAGCGTTGGTAATCTTCTGCAAATATTCGAAAATGGTTTTATCCACAGTAGCATCCAGTTTTTGGGAAATAAGATCATTGAATAATAATATTTTGCGCAGGGGTTCCTGCAAATCATGTGAGGCAACAAAAGCAAAACGGTCCAATTCTTCATTGATATCTTTTAACTCTGCGTTGCTATCGGTCAGTTGCTGGTTAAGCAGTTTAATTCTGTGCTCGGAGCGGCGCCTTTCTTCGATTTCTGATTCCAGCGATTGGTTGATGGCTTTAAGTTTTTCTTCCTGTAGAATAAGTTCATTTGTTTTTTGAAACAATTCTACAAATACACTCACTTTTAACCGCAACAAAGCAGCATCAATGGGTTTATGAATATAATCTACGGCTCCCATTTTAAATCCTTTGAAAATCAGGTCTTCCCCATACCGGTGGGCAGTAATAAATATAATGGGGATATGTTTCAGCCTGTCCCTTTCATAAATAAGCGTTGCCGTTTCCAGACCATTCATCTGGGGCATTTGCACATCCATCAGGATCAGGGAAAAATCATACTCTTTTAATAATAATTTTAGCGCAGCCCTCCCGGAATTTGCTTTAATTATGGTATATCCTTCTTTTTCGAGAATCGATTCGATGGACAATAAATTATCTTCCCGGTCGTCAACCACTAGTATTTTAATGGCTGGTGAAACAGGCCTAGGCTGAGTTTCTGTTTGTTTGGCAATCAATTCCATCTATTTATTTATAAAGCCACACCCGCATTAAAGATAATAACTGGTCTATCTTGACAGGCTTTGGAATATAATCTGAAGCACCGGCTTCAATGCATTTTTCCCGGTCCCCTTTCATGGCTTTTGCAGTTACCGCAATGATGGGCAGTAGATTATTCTTATGTTCCCTCCTGATCTTTTGGGTTGTTTCATACCCATCCATTTCAGGCATCATGATATCCATCAGCAACATGTCAACTTTGTTGTTCTCACCCAGAATATCGATGGCTTCCTGCCCACTTTCCGCTGTTATTACTTTCATATTGTATCTTTCAAAAGCAGTCGTCAGCGCAAAAAGATTCCTTACGTCATCGTCAACGACCAACACGGTTTTGTCAGACAATATATCTTCCCTGTATCGCAGGCTTTCAATTATCCTTCTTTGTTCGGGAAGTAAATACTTGTGATCGAGATGTATCTGCATAACAACCTCCTCCAGCAAAAGATCCAGGGAATTAACTTCTTTTAATAAGATCCTGTTGGCATATTGTTTAAGCAGGGTTTTTTCCCTGGGCTTAAAATCTTTTGCGGAATAGATAATAATGGGAACGATCTGGGATTTATTTATCTCTGTTATTTCCATTATTAAATCCATACCCGTAGTATCCGGAAGCAGGTAATCCACGATAATGCAATCGTAAACCTGATGCTTTATAAGATCAAGTCCTTCTCTGCCGGTAGTTGCGATATCAATCTGAACTAATCGTTTATTTTCTAAAAACCTGACAACCTGTGAGGATTCGTTAGCATTATCTTCTATTAATAATAGTCTTTTCGAATTCCGCTCACTATATTTTACGATATCGTTGAATAATAAAGCGAGTGATTCGTTTTTTAAAGGTTTTAAATTGAAACTTCTTGCTCCGCGCTGCATACCAAGCACTTTATTTTCTTCTCCGGAAATCAGGTGAACCGGAATATGACGGAGGTTAATGTCATTTTTAAACAGATCCAGAATCCGCCATCCGCTGGCGTCCGGTAGTCTTACATCCAGTGTTATTGCAATCGGATTGAATTTATTAATCAGTAAAAAAACATCTGCGAATGCAATAGCTACAATTGCTTTCAGGTCTCTTTCGTGTGCTTTTTCCATCATGATCTTTGCAAAACGGATGTCGTCTTCAATAATTAAGACCACTTTACTGGCAGTCGTTATTGAATTACGGTCATCTCCGGTTGCATTAATAATTTCATTTACCTTTTCCAGATCTCTTATATCCGGAAGCTTAACGGTTGGAACAGACTGGATGGACGAAGCGTCATTATCCTGTTCCGATATTTTGTATTCACTGAAGGTTAAACTGCTTTGCTTTTCTTTTTTAACATGACTGGTATTATATTCCACGGGTAGGAATAAGGTGAACTGACTTCCCTGATCCGCTTCACTTTCTAATTCGATTGTGCCACCTAATAAGTCAGCCAAACCACGACTTATGGACAGCCCTAAACCGGTACCTCCATATTTCCGGCTGGTTGAGCCTTCCGCCTGTTGAAAAGCTTCGAATATAATGTTTTGTTTGTCTTTTGAAATGCCTATACCCGTGTCACTGATCTCAAAGGCCACTACTTCCTTAGCGTTATCCAGACTGGAGTTTTCCTGTTTCCAGTTTTTATTTGCTTCGTAAATCCGGAGTTTAACTTCTCCTTTTTCGGTAAACTTAAAGGCATTGGAAAGCAGGTTTTTTAATATTTGATTGAGCCGTTGAACATCAGTTTCCAGGTCATCCGGCAAATGTTCGTCCAGTTCTATATTAAACCTTAAATTCTTGTTTTCAGACATGTGTTTAAATGTGGTTTCAACAAAAGAGGCGATCTCATGAAAATTAACCTTGATGAAATCTGTTGAAATATATCCGGATTCGATCTTGGACAAGTCGAGTATATCATTGATCAGCTGAATCAGGTCATCTCCGCAACTGTGGATTGTTTTTGCATAGCGAACCTGTTTTTCCGAAAGGTTGCCTTCATGATTTTCAAATAATTGCTGGGCAAGAATGAGCAGGGAGTTTAAAGGCGTGCGTAATTCGTGGGACATGTTCGCCAGGAACTCTGATTTGTATTTAGAAGTAAGCTGCAATTGGGCCGCTTTTTCTTCCAATGATTTTCTGGCTTCTTCTACTTCATTATTCTTGTCTTCCACTTCTTCTTTCTGTTTTGCCAACAGGTGTGCCTTGTCCTGCAGTTCTTCATTTGTTCTTCTCAATTCATCGGTTAACGATTGAGACTGTTCCAGCAATTCTTCCGTTCTTGAATTGGTTTCAATGGTGTTGAGCACTATTCCGATACTTTCTGTTAACTGGCTTAAAAAATCAAGATGGGTCTGGTTGAATGGTTCAAAAGAAGCAAGTTCAATAACCGCTTTAACCTCGGTTCCGAACAAAACCGGTAACACAATCACATTTACCGGTGTGGCTGCACCAAGTCCGGAATGAATCCTGATATAACTTTCCGGAACATTCGACAGTAAGATCCTTTCTTTCTCTACAGCGCATTGTCCTACCAACCCTTCACCCAGCGCAAATTCCTTTTTAACATTAAGTTCATCACCATAGGCGTAAGCGGAAAATAGTTTAAGTTTTTTATTCAGAATATTCTCGTCTTCTTCCAGAATATAAAACATGCCTTGTTGTGCATTTACTACCTGTGCAAGTTCTGAAAGGATCCGTCTGGTTACGGTATTCAGGTCTTTTTGACCTTGTAACATCTGGGTAAAATCAGCCAGATTCGATTTCAGCCAGTCCTGTTCCTGGTTCAGCAATGTTGTTTCCTTCAGGTTTGTAATCATCTGGTTGATGGTATCTTTCAACTCTTCTACTTCACCTTTTGCTTCCACGCGGATCATCTGTGTCAGATCACCTTTAGTAACAGCAGAGGCAACTTTTGAGATGGCGCGCACCTGGGTAGTTAAATTTTCTGCCAGCTGATTTACATTTTCTGTTAGATCCTTCCATGTGCCGGAAGCCCCTGGAACACTGGCTTGTCCGCCCAGCCTTCCATCCACACCTACTTCACGGGCAACGGTTGTTGTCTGGTCTGCGAATACAGCCAGGGTATCAATCATTTCATTAATCGTATCTGTCAGCTGTGCCACTTCGCCCTGCGAAACGATGGATAGTTTTTGTTTCAGGTTACCCGTGGCAACGGCTGTCACTACTTTTGCAATACCACGAACCTGATTCGTCAGGTTGGATGCCATCATATTCACGGAGTCGGTGAGATCCTTCCAGGTACCGGCAACACCCTGAACTTCAGACTGACCGCCCAGCTTGCCTTCCGTGCCTACTTCCCGCGCAACGCGCGTTACTTCATAAGCAAAAGAGTTCAACTGATCCACCATGGTATTGATGGTGTTTTTCAGATCCAGGATTTCTCCCTTTACATCAATGGTTACTTTTTTGGAGAGGTTACCGGAAGCAACAGCCTTGGTAACCTCCGCGATATTACGCACCTGCGAGGTAAGATTCCCGGTCATCTGATTCACAGAGTCAGTCAGGTCTTTCCATGTACCGGCCACACCAGGTACAAAAGCCTGTCCGCCTAATTTTCCATCCGTTCCTACTTCTCTCGCCACACGGGTAACCTCGGAAGCAAAGGCCCGCAACTGATCCACCATGGTATTCAATGTTTCCTTTAGCTGAAGGATTTCTCCATGCACGTCGGCTGTAATTTTTTTGGACATATCCCCATTGGCCACCGCGATGGCTACATCTGCTATATTCCGAACCTGGGTGGTCAAATTTCCCGCCATCTGATTTACTGAATCCGTGAGATCTTTCCAGGTTCCTGCTACACCGGGAACGTTCGCCTGACCGCCCAGTTTTCCTTCGGTACCTACCTCGCGTGCCACGCGGGTTACTTCGGAGGCAAAACCACGCAATTGTTCCACCATGGTATTGATGGTATTTTTCAATTCCAGTATCTCGCCTTTTACATCCACTTCTATTTTCCGGGAAAGATCACCGTTGGCAACAGCCGTGGTTACTTCAGCGATATTCCTCACCTGCGCCGTAAGGTTTGAACCCATTTGATTTACGGAATCGGTAAGATCTTTCCAGGTGCCACCAACCCCCTGCACTTTTGCCTGTCCGCCCAGTTTTCCTTCGGTACCAACCTCCAGTGCCACGCGGGTTACTTCAGAAGCAAAAGAGTTTAACTGATCCACCATCGTATTGATGGTATTTTTCAATTCCAGGATTTCCCCTTCCACATCTACGGTGATCTTTTTGGAAAGGTTACCGTTTGCCACTGCCGTGGTTACTTCAGCGATATTCCTTACCTGGCCCGTTAAATTGGAAGCCATCTGATTTACCGAATCCGTGAGGTCTTTCCAGGTACCTGCAATACCCCTAACCTTAGCCTGTCCGCCTAATTTACCTTCTGTACCTACTTCACGTGCCACACGCGTAACTTCCGAGGAAAAAGAGTTCAGCTGATCCACCATGGTATTGATGGTGTCTTTTAATTCCTGTATCTCCCCTTTTACATCCACCGTAATTTTTCGGGACAGATCCCCGCGTGCCACAGCGGTGGTTACTTCTGCAATATTTCTTACCTGTGCCGTAAGATTGCTTCCCATCTGGTTCACAGAATCGGTCAGGTCTTTCCATACGCCGGCTACACCTTTCACCTTGGCTTGCCCTCCCAGCTTTCCTTCCGAGCCCACTTCCAATGCCACGCGCGTAACCTCCATGGAGAAAAGGTTAAGCTGTTTCACCATATCATTTACCTCTTTGGCGATGCGGAGAAATTCACCCTGAAGTTTATGACTGCCGATCTGCAGATGCATTTCTTCCGAGAGATTTCCCTTAGCCACGGAACTGATTACATGCGC
This sequence comes from Chitinophagaceae bacterium, assembly GCA_043785285.1. Classification (GTDB taxonomy): domain Bacteria; phylum Bacteroidota; class Bacteroidia; order Chitinophagales; family Chitinophagaceae; genus Puia. The sequence continues at coordinate 2,756 of JAYVXJ010000931.1, read as the reverse complement.
TATTTCAATCGTCGGATGAACCAGATTGGAAATGAGTTCATTGATAGAATCGATTCCATCGCTCCAGCGACCTCTGGCGATTTGGGGTAATACGAGCCGGTGTGTAAGATTTCCCTGTCGGCCGATGATATTACCAGCCTTGGTCAATTCCAGCATCAGGGCTTCATTCAGCGAAATGATTTCGTTGAGCGTATCACATATTTTTCCATCAAGACCCAGCAGGTCTACGGGCATGCGCACGCTGAAATTACCATTTCGCATTTCAGATAAAACGCATAACAATTCTCTGCTGTTCAATGAAACTTCCGGTGAGAATCCGTTTCTATTAAAGCTAATTGCCTGATTCGTTGGAGCACTTTTAACAGGGTTTGCTTTAGCTGAAACGGGCATCTTTTCTAAAGCCGGGGATTTAACTGCAGTGCCAGGTAATTTGCGTGCGTCTTTCTTTTTACCATTCATATACCGTACCGGGTTAAATTATTTTAATAGTCCCCTGATAATCGTTTATTTTTATCGGGCCGGAAATTGCCCCTTTAAATTTTATTATGAATGCTGTTCAGGTGTATGAAGATAAAAATAAAACCCCATCCAAAGAATACATACTGCTGGCCGAAGACGATATAGATGATGTGGAATTTCTTACCAGCTCACTGCAAAAGCTGGACCAGGATCTGAAAGTGCATGTAATCAGCTGTGGGGATAAGGCCATTCCCTATTTTGACAGCCTTCCGGACGATCATCTCCCCAGCCTGATTATCATGGATTATAATCTTCCTGCCATGAATGGATATCAGATCTTAACCATTCTTGCAGGGAAAGAAAGGTATAGTTCCATACCAAAACTAATCTGGAGTACGTCCAATTCTTCTTTTTTTGAAAAGGAATGTATGATCAAAGGGGCTACAGCTTATTTTGTAAAACCTGCCGATCTTTCCGGATATGAATATCTGGCGAGGAAGATTATTGAGTTTATGGGAAGGAGAGCTTAAACATTAACAGCGTTTGACAAACGCTCTCCGGAGATTTTTTAACTCCCGGATATCATGGCTTAGTAATTAAGTGTATGACCGGTAAAGACAGGAAATCGTTAACTTTCAGGAAATACTTTGCTCATGTCGGCAGAAAAAAAATCTTTTCATGATTTGATCCACAGCGATCAGCCGGTATTGGTCGATTTTTCTGCCGAATGGTGCGGGCCCTGTAAAATGATGCCTCCCATCCTGAAAGAGCTGAAAGATACGATGAAAGACGGCATCACGATTATCAAGATAGATATAGATAAAAACCCGCAGGTCGCCAATGCCTACCAGATACAAAGTGTGCCCACCCTGATTATTTTTCAAAAGGGGGAAATAAAATGGCGACAGTCCGGCGTAATAACCGCAAAACAATTGCAACAGATCGTACAACAAAAGACGCAATAATAAGCTGCCCGCCCGCTAGGAATTTTTCTTAATGAAGGGAAGTATCACCAAAAGCTTGTCCTATGTTGGTACCTTGTTGTTCGGCCTGAGTCAGACTGGCTTCCGTCTTTATTATGCCGAGACCATCCGTCCCGGATGTAAGGAATGCTATGGATATAAAAATAATAGTCAGGTAGGTAACAATCCTTTTCATGCGAATGCCTGTTAAAAGCGAAAATTCATTATCTTTTAATGGAGAACAGGAAGAACTGAAAATAATATCCTTGTATCAGAGCATCATATCCAGGGTGTTTTCCATTTTTCTAAATCGTAGTGCTTCGATTACATTAAAGGTGCCCATCAGCAAAGCGAATAATCCGATGGGAATGGTAATGCTAACGGCTTTCGGTGAAGGTGCGTGAAATACCCAAATGGAAAAGAGGAGAGAGATCATACCTTCCATGAAAATAAAGCCCCAGCCCTTGATTGTTTTTTTCAATGTCAGAGAAGCTGCAATTTTTAATCCTCCCATAAATCCCATCCAGGTTGCGATAAAAAAGGGTAGTGCGAAAAAAGAAAGTAAGGCATTGAAAAGAAAGATCAGGACAAACAGGAAATCAATAATGCTCTCTGCGAGGATCCAGTTTCTTTCCCGGGCATCCCGGGTTCTGGTTATGGCGATATAAAGTAGTAAAAGGGCATTCAGCAGCAGTATGATCCCCGTATATTTTGCGAGCCGGTAATAGCCATGCCAGGGATACAGTAATACAAACAAACCAATAGCAATAAAAACAAAGCCAACCACAATCAATAACCATCCGGTCGGAATTCTTTTTTTATCGGGCATGAGGAACGTTAAAGTTATTCTCCGTTATCTTCATCCAGGTCATTGTGATTATCTCCACCCAGACTGTAATAATTATTTTCTTCATCTTCTTCCCCAATAACTTCATTTTCATCATCCAGGTCTGCACCTGGAACATCCAGACCCTCGTCAAGCGCATTATTCAACTTTTGTTCCGGGCCCTGTTCATCAAAAGGCTCTTCTTCTTCCTGGCTGTAAATATCTTCTTTTGCCGGGTATTTGGGAAGCGGAAATTTTTCATCTTCTGCTTTTTCTGATTCGGTCTTTTTTGTTTTCTTATCCATAAAAAATGCTTTAATTCTTTATAATACAATTCTCGTTCCAGACCCAACAAAAAATCTCCTGCCACAATTTAATGCATTTATGGATCTGAGATCGTTCTGGTATTTTTTTTAGGCTGAACATCCGCCGAGTCAAGTGGTTACAGGGCTTTGCTTACCGATTTGCATTTTATGCAGGGTATAATTTCAGCGTTCTGGCAATTGGGC
>JAYVXJ010000930.1:0-2916 GCA_043785285.1 Chitinophagaceae bacterium | reverse complement strand
TAAAACGGCAGATCCACTATTTTTTCAATCTGAGTATTTAAAAGATTCCCGATACGCATATGGCTAACGGTTATAAGCTTTCAAACGGGAACAACGGTTTACGCCTGTTATTATACTTAAACAATGTCATATCTGCTTGTGTAATGCCCGGCGTATTCACCTGCATGATGGTCGGACAAACCGGAGCATAAGCTGCTATAGGAGCAATTACGCCTTTAGCAACGAGCACATCAAAATCAGCAGGGAGAATATGGAAGGACGTTAACTGCTGAAGGCTAAACGGCGGAACGCGCAAGGAGGTCAGCATGACTATGTTTCCTTTACCCGTTGAAACGATGGCTATATTTCCCATATCATAGTTAACCTGCCCGCCATGCCGCGGATTTGTTTCCTTAAATTTTCCGTCAGTTAGCTGAAGAAGGGTGACCCGAATCACATTAGTGTTTGCTGTATCCTGATTAACGACTATTGGCAAATCGAATGAATCACCTGTTTTGTATTTTGCTGCTTGCAAAACAGCCAGGGGATCATATAAACAAATAAAATATTTACATTTTTCATATTGTTCCAGTGCATCTAATAAAAAAGCACTATTACCCGGCGCCCCGCCACCAATATTATCTCCCATGTCAAGCATCAATACGGGCTTTTTACTATCCTTTAATAAGGACAATGAAAAGGATATGTCTCTTTTACTGCCGACAAAATGTTCTTTATGATCAAGAATATATGTCTCCAATTGCTTTCCCACCGACAGCGCCAAATCCTTCTTGTTATCCGATACGACGATAACAGAACTTCCCATTTCCCGGACATCTGCATAAGGGAATCCCAACAAAATGCTTACTGATAATATCCCTTCCTGCTGGCTTAATTTATGTGCGAAAGCATATATGCTTTTACAGGGGTCATTCGCGGTATATTGCTGTTCAATACTAATAGCTAAAGGAATTTCCATAAGAATCTGCAGGGGCTTAAGTTTTTTCTGCAGCAGCTTAACCAGTAAACTTGCGGCCTCTTTGCCTGTCTGCCGCTGATCAATATGTGGATTTGTTTTATAAGCTATAAGCGCATTGGTTGATGAAACCATTAACCGGCTTACATTCGCATGGGGGTCTAAAGTACCAATAATAGGTGTGCCCTTTCCTGCTTTTTCCCTTAACAAACTCAACCAGTGCCCATCCATGTCAGGAAAAGATTCACTAACAGCAGCCCCATGAGGTACCACAAGGCAACCATCTACCGGCAATATTTTCTCCAGTTCCCCCATCATTTGCTGCAACAGGCTGTTGTACGTTTCTGAAGAAATTACACCTCCGGGTGTTGCTTCCGCATACATAACCGGTATCACTTCAATATCCTCCCGATACAGAACTTCTAACATTCCGCCTATTTCATGATGAGCCTCCTCATATTCTCTCAGGATATCTGGCCCGGTTAACCAATGACCATTTCTAAAATCGGCCAGCGTGGTAGATTTATCCAGAAAGGTATTCGACTCATGAAAGAGTCCCAGTAAAGCAATTTTTAGTGACATCAATAATTATTTTGGCATAAGGCTATTGCATCCACTTCAAACTTCAGCAGCTCTCCCAAACAACCGATAAGCGTAGTCCTTGCCGGGTGCGGTTCGTTGAAGAATTCCTTATAAACTTTATCAAATGATGGCAGATATTCCTGCCTGCCTACAAAATTGCGCACCTGAACAACATCCTGAAATCCAAGTCCGGCTGCATCCAGAATGCGCTTCAAATTTTCAAATGATCTTCCGCATTCCTCTTTAAAAGTTCCCTGAATAATATTTCCTCCGCTATCTACGGACGCTTGTCCCGAAATGAACAGGTAACTACCCGCCTGTACTGCCGGAGAAAAGGGTAAAAAGCTTTTGGAGACAAGGGCAGCTTCGATCACTTTTTTATTTATCATAAGACGCCATATTTTTATACGCTTCTTCAGCCTTCATTCCCTTCTTTAGTGCATCCCGGATAACATTTTCCTCAGCTGCCTTTTTCAAAGCTTACAACGTCCGACAAGCTTATTTATACCTGTATAAGCATGAAAGGGAATACGGGGAGATTAATTTTTATATCCCATAGCATCAAGTGCATCGCATATGACTGCTGAATAAAGCTTATCTTTTATTTGCTGCAAATCTTCAGGTAAAATCATGCGCTATTTATGAATTATTGACCCGGTTACTGATTCTATCCTTTCTGTTAAAGCCATTACTTCTTCATCCTTCCATTCTGTATTGGTATTTCCCAGAGGCGCCTTTGATGGCCCTATTTCAATATTGTATTTCAATAACATGGCCTTTCTAAAGAAAGTCCAGACATTCGGTAAGATTAATTGAATGGTTTTTTGGAAAGAAAGCATAAACTCCCTGGTGAGTTGATAATTGCCGTTTATAAATTCTGACATGATTTGCTTACAGGGTACACCCCAAAGATTATAAAATGAGCCAATGGCCCCCACCGATCCGCAAAGAGAGGCATGACAGAATAATTCATCTGAGCCACTGAATAATTTCAACCTGTCACCTGCATAATTATAAATAGAACTTATTTCCAATAATTGATTGGTTGTTAATTTCATTCCTGCCACATTAGGAATCTCAAGTAGTTTCTTAACAAAACTGATCGTATCTCCTGGTATAAACCTATCTCCCAGTTGATAAGGGAAGAACGGAAGATTGGTGGACCTGGCTATTCTGTTGTAATGTTCTAAAGCCGTATCTGCCGTCCCGGAAAAATAAATGGGGCCTACGGAAGAAATACCATCAACTCCGCACTTTTCCGCATGTTTTGCCAATCTTACAGACTCCTCGGTGGTAAGGGATCCGACCTGTACAATTATAGGAACCCGTCCCGAAACCACTTCACTCACAACCTTGGTTACTTTTTTCCGTTGATCCTC
>JAYVXJ010000929.1:0-2920 GCA_043785285.1 Chitinophagaceae bacterium | reverse complement strand
CAGTGCTTACCTGGCGGGCGTCCAGGTTTCCTGGGATATTTTCAAGGGAAACACGACAAAAAATACGATTGCCACACAAACACTTGAAAGGAATAAATTAACCGTGGAATTCGCTCAGCAAAAAGATCAAAGCCAGCTGGAACTGAAGAAAGCTTACCGGGATCTTGCCGATGCACAATTCGATATTAAACAACAAAAACTGGCCATTGAGCAGGCGTCGGAGTCATTACTCATTTTACAAAACCGTTATCAACAGGGCCTGGTAAATACCACTGACGTGCTGATGGCGTCCACACAACTTTCACAACAAAAATTCGAATTGGCCCAGGCGGTATTTGCCAATCATGTCACCGAGGCTTATTTGCAATTATTAACGGCTTCAACGAACAAATAAAATATTTTAAAATGAGCATGATGATCAACATACAAAGAGTTACTCAAATATTTGCCGGCATCGGCTTACTGGCTCTGAATGCCTGCTCTTCTGACAAAAAAGATGCAGTCATTTCAAATACCGATTCAGCGGTCGTTGTAACGGTAGCCACCCCCTCTGGTTCGGGGCAGCGGGATCTGAATATAAGTGGCCAGGTTGAAGCTTCCCAAACCGCGAACCTCAGTACAAGGGTTATGGGTTTCATCACCATGCTGAAAGTAAAGGTTGGGGACCGCGTTCGTAAAGGCCAGTTACTGGTAACTATCAGCAACCAGGAAATACTGGCAAAAAGGGCCCAGACAGACGCCATGATTACAGAAGCCCAGGCAGCATTGAACAATGCACAAAAGGATTTTAACCGGTTTACAATCTTATACAATCAACAAAGCGCTACCGCGAAGGAACTCGACAATGTTACATTACAGTATAATACGGCCAAAGCCAGACTGGAAGGTGCAAGGCAGATGCGCAATGAAGTGAATGCAAGTCTCGGTTACAGCAGCCTGACAGCTCCATTTTCCGGTGTTGTTACCCAGAAATTGGCTGAAGCCGGGAGTATGGCCAGCCCTGGGATGCCCCTGTTAACCATTGAGCAAAGCGGGAGTTATCAGGTCAGTGCTTCCGTTCCTGAAAATGCGATTCGTGAAATACATCAGGGTGCGACAGCTCTGGTGACCATAAGATCAGTTAGCAAAACAATTAAGGGCATGGTTACCCAAATCAGCACATCATCCCGGTATTCAGGCGGACAGTATATAATAAAAGTGAGTATCCCCGACGGTGATAAAGTCGGTTTATATGCCGGTATGTATGCTGCTATTTCTATTCCGGTAAAAAATCCTGAATCTGTGCAAACAAGCGGAGAGTCTGTTCTGGTACCTCTTTCAAGTATTGAATACAAGGACCAGTTAACCGGCTTATATACCATCGGAAGTAACAATACGGCCCTGCTACGCTGGGTCCGGTTAGGTAAAACCTACGGAGACAAGGTGGAAGTTCTAACTGGCCTGGAAAAGAACGAGCAGTTTATAAAAAGTGCAAACGGAAAACTATACAATGGTATTCCTGTGAAAATAAACTGATCTGTTTGGAAGTAAATATCAATTACGAAAAGTATTGGAGAGTTTCTATAAAAATGTCTACCAGGGAAAAAACGAATTAATACAATCTAATGAAAAATGGTTTTTCGGGAAATATAGCCAAAGGATTTCTGCAATCAAAATTAACGATACTGCTGATGATCGCCTTTTTACTGATCGGTGGTTACAGCACATTTTTAATACCAAGGGAGGAAGAACCACAAATAAAAGTGCCGATGGCCGATATCTTTATTGGTTATCCTGGTGCCGGGCCTAAGGACGTAGAGACAAAAGTAGCAGCACCCATGGAGAAAATAATATCCAATGTTAAAGGTGTAGAATACGTGTATTCAACTTCCATTAAAAGCCAGGCAATGATCATTGTTCAGTTTCATGTGGGTGAAGACGTTGAACGTTCACTGGTAAAACTTTACAGTGAACTCATGAAGAACATGGACAAAATGCCCCAGGGGGTTACCCTTCCATTGATTAAAACAAGGGCTATCGACGATGTGCCCGTATTGGGACTAACCATTTGGAGTGAAACCTATGATGACTACCGATTAAAACAGATTGGGCAGACACTGGCAAACGAAATAAAAAAAATAACGGACGTTTCTGACATTCATATCATAGGGGGCAGGAGCCGGGAAGTGAAGGTAATCCCTGACAAAAACAAAATGGCTGAAACCCATGTGGATTTTTTAGCCATCAGCAGACAGATACAGGGTAGTAATGTGCAAATGCAAAGCGGTAACATCCTCCGGCAGGACAGCGTTTTTTCAGTAGAAACCGGAAATTTCCTAACCACGGCGGATGATGTCGCCAACCTGGTGGTTGGCATCGATAAACAGCAGCCTGTTTACCTCAAACAAATCGCCCGGGTGGAAGAAGGGCCTGAAACATCCAGTCAATATGTGCTATTTGGATATGGCAAGGCAGATACATCAAAAGCAAATGAATTCAAATCCAATTATCCGGCCATCACCTTAAGTGTGGCCAAAAAGAATGGCGCTGACGCCATGAAATTATCAAAACAGATCATTTCAAAGGTAGAACTACTTAAAAGGCAACTAATACCGGGCGATGTGCAGCTGACCGTTAGCAGAAACTATGGTGAAACCGCCTCGGACAAGGTATCTGAGTTGCTTTTTCATTTATTCATATCGATTGTGGTAGTTACCTTATTTGTGATGCTGGCGATGGGATGGCGTGGCGGGCTGGTTGTTTTTTTATCCGTTCCGGTAACATTTGCACTGACCCTGTTCAGCTATTATTTTATGGATTATACCCTCAACCGTATTACCCTGTTTGCATTGGTATTTATAACGGGTATTGTGGTAGATGACTCGATTATCATTGCGGAAAATATGCACCGCCATTTCAAAATGAAAAAATTACCGCCGCT
>JAYVXJ010000928.1:0-9554 GCA_043785285.1 Chitinophagaceae bacterium | reverse complement strand
ATTTGGCAAACAATCACCGCAACAAATAAACATTTGCTCCTAAAAAGTAAAAAGCGATTCACAGTTGAAAATATTTATACTACTCCAGATTAATTTCTTCATCACCCTTTTCGTAAGGAAGAAATCCCATCATCAGGGTCATCATCTCATCCGTTGTTTTCATATCTCCCATAGAGAAGATTGTTTTAGGCGGACTATTCGGATTAAAGGGGTTATTCGTTGTATTATCATAAGTGCATTCCAAATGGATAACCGAACCTTTTGGCACTTTAACCGGATGCCTGAAACGGTAAATCTCCTGCCAGCGGAAATCCCATTCCGGAATATGAACCAACCGGATGGTATCCCCCGCTGGGGTGGTGATATAGGCTGTGTATTCTTTTCCGAGGTAGTGCATATGAGGCCATACATACAATAATGACTGGTCCTCATTGGGGTTGGTGACTTCCAGTTTAAAAGTCTGGACAGTATTTGCTTTAATATAAAAGATCGGTTGAATTTGCCCTTCTCCAATCCCTCCCGAACCAAAACTGACCACTTTCATTCTTCGCGTGACGGTTGTTTTTTTGAAGAAAAGATTCACTCCGGAAATACTTGCTTCATCTGTTGCTGAAGGGGCAAAATGCACCGTTAATAAAATTACTCCCCGCTTAGGCATACCCCAACCGAATTCTTTCGGGAAATATTCATAACTCGTTCCCGGGATCCATCCTCCATAATATGCGATCGTTTTCCGGTAAGGCTGGTATTGATTAAATTTGGTCCGGTCATCGTCAGTCAGATTAATAAAGGAAGCGGTGCTTTTAAGATCAATCTTTTCATCCGGCACAGCATGAATGGCATAATTGGCGTGATGGATGAGTTTTTTATTGCTGCTGATAAATTCAATTGCTTCCACATTGGCAGAATCTTTTAACTCAAATGGAATTTTAAAAATGATGAAGCGTTCAATATTATCCCCCGACACATGAAAAGTATCACTTGCCTGCAATACGAGGTCAGGTTTTCTGCCAAATAGCGTACCGGTTACCAGTTTGGAAGCGGGCTTTATTTCGACCCCATTGGCCTGCGGTGCTTTTTCGTCGATCCATTTTGTGATCAGGGCAATCTGTTCATCCGTTAAGCTGCGGTCATTGGCAAAATGCGAATAGCTGTTATCTGCACGCCATGGCGGCATATAACGGCTCTGCAGCACTTTTTTAATAAAGGAAGCCCGCTTGGACACATCCTCATAAGTGAGTAATGAGAATGGCGCAGCTTCGCCTGGTTGATGACAGGGAGCGCATTTAGTCTGAATCAGTGGATAAATATCTTTATTATAAGTAAGATCCTGCGCCGTGCCAGGTAAAACCAGTACGGACAGGATACAGATAATAAAATATTTTTTCTTACTAATAATCATTAATGTAACAGCCTATTACTTTTGTTCTTTTCAAGGTAACGGTTTCTCCGTTAAGCTTTTGATCTAAGGCATCACGCAGGAAATTTTGGGTGGCACGGGTTCTTTGTTTGCCAATATCTTTCCAATCGTCAATAGCCCCCTTGTATATCAATTCACCTCCACTATTCAGTAAGATCACTTCAGGAGTAGCGATTGCCTGTAAATAATGTGAAATGGTTAGTGCCTCATCAATCAGCAATGGAAAGGCAATTTTATATTTTTTCGCAAATAAGTCTATTGTTTTTGCACTATAGGTTTTGCCGGGGATAATACCATAAAACTTTACTTTATTCGCGTAATCCTGGTAAATTTTATTGAGCACAAGAGTATAGTTCTGACAGAGCGGGCATTCGGGAGATAAAAAAATAAACAATCCCGGCTTGCCTGAAATGGATTCAGCATTCAGTGAGATTGTTTTACTCTTTTCTACATCAGTAAGTTTTACGGACGAAATGAATGCGGAACTGAAAACAGAATCATTTTTGGATTGTGCATAAGAATGACAGCCGTAAAAAATGAGGATACACAGGTAATATATCTTTAAAGGTTTCATTGCCATTGAAAAAGGCGAGTAATAAAATAATAGACTCCTGACCAGTAAATAGTCAGGAGTCTATATTATAAAAAACTACTTTTTATCCCACCAGACACGACCATAAACATCTCCGGGACCTGAACCAAAATCAGGGTCGGTAGCCATTTCATCGTACGCTGCTTTCTGATTATCATAGTTGGCATCAGATGCGAATTTTAAAACCAATAATGCGCGGCGAGGCATAATCAGTTCATTGCCATTCCCTTTCAGATCAGACCAGGAAACAACGGAACCCGTGTTTGGAAATCCAGTTCTCTTCCACCATGCCCAGGCTTCATTGGGTTGTCTGAAAAATTCAAGGTAAGCCTGACAATCAATTTGCTCAACGGCTGTTGCAGGATTGAAAAGAATGCCCGGCTTTATCAGATAAGCATCAATTTCAGGCTGAACCACAGGAGCATAATTAGTCACCCCGATCGCATCTGTCAGAATATCCGCATCAATTGCCCTGGTGTTATAATATTGAATGGAAGCGGTAACTCCTTTTTTATACCATTCTGCCGCATTATCCGTTGTAATATTCCTGGCTGCCAAATCTGCCCTGATAAAACAATATTCCGCATAGGTCAGGATGGGGAAAAATCCATTTCCTGTACCCAGTACACCGGCATTCGGTCCGCCCGAATAAGCATAGTTGGGAGCAAACAACCGGGGTTGTATGACAGAAAAAGTATCTGCTGCCTTTTTATATAAGGCCTGATTGGCAGGATTCGTGGCATCATCCGGGCTTGGAAAGCTGCCCAGGTAATTTCCCGCAGAATTCGTAGTATAAAATATCCTTAAGCGCGGATCGCTTTTCGCAGACATAAAGTCGATCAGGGGCTTGGATGCTGCAAATCCGATCGGATTAAAGTTTCCGGTTGCGTTTGCATAGTTAGGTCCCACTAAAAGCACCCAGCCGTCGCTATTTGCACTCATCTGATTCGCATCAGCGATAACCTCAGTAGCAATGGACTGTAATTTAGCGGGATCCTGTTTCATTAACCGTAAAGCAATTTTTAACCTGAGCGCGTTTCCGGCTCCGATCCATTCCTTAACCTGATCCGCAGCAGTTCCATAAAAAGGATCTTTCGCACCATAAAGCGACTGATCAATAGTCTGGGCAGTTTCTAATGTTTTTACTGCATTCTTAATTTGCAGATCCAGGGTATCAAATAAATCCTGTTGCCGGTCATATTTCGGATACAGCGTTCCACCATATCTGGCCTGAAAAGCTTCTGTATAAGGAATACTGCCATTTATATCACTTACATAAAAAGCATAGTATGCTTTAAAAATAGCCGCGATATTTTGCTGATAAACCCGTTTTGCCTGCTCATCCGGTGACATTTTTGAAATCAACTGGGGAATATCAGATAAATAAGCGCCTACCCTTCCATAGAATATTTTTGAATACCGCTCATTAAAATTGGAAGATGGATTCATAAAGCCGAGGGCATTACCGCTTTGATTGGTAGAATATTGAAGCCAATAGTTCAGCGCCCGGTAAACATCATAATAATATTCAAAATCATCCTGACAGCCGGTAGCAGCGGCCAGAAACTGATCCGCCGGATCTACCTTATACAGGGTATTGGGATCGGAATTGACCTTAACAAAACTCTCTTTTTTGCAGGAAATGACTGTTAGTGCCAGAATGGATAACGATAAAATACATTTAACTATTTTCATAAAAATAATTTTAAGTGATTTACAAGGTTAGAATGAAGCATTAACTGAAAATCCCAAACTTCTTGTAAATGGCAAACCTCCATATTCAGCAAAACCGGCTGCCCTGTTGGTATAAAATCCTTCCGGATTGATATTATCCGGTGCGGTCCGGTAGAGGTAGCCCAGGTTTCTTCCGATCAGCGAAACCCTCAGGCTGTTCATGCTGATCTTCTTATAAAACCTGGAAGGAAGATTATATCCGACAGATATTTCACGAACAGCAACCCAGGAATTTTCGAATACTGAATATTCCCTGATACCACTCGACCATTGAGATAAATTGTTATAATAATCGGAAGCCCGGACGGGTTTCAGATAACCTTTCTGTACTGCATCCGAATAAGTCATCCCGCCCAGTTCTACTCCGCCGCTGGATTTAATGCCATCATTTAAAACACCATCCGGTATAATTCCGTCATCATGAGGATTACCTGCATCGTCAGTATAAGCAACGCCACCATGTGCTGCATCTCTTCCGAATAAGGAATTTTTGAATGCCCCTGTATTCGAACCATACTGATGCGTGGCTGAAGCCATCAGGCCACCGATTTTACTGTCAATCTGAATGCCCAGGTTGAACCCTTTAAAACGTAAGCTCTGAGTCGTCCCGAACATATAATTTTCCATGATATTACCCAGGGTTTTAACACTTCCGTCATAATCCTGAGATCTTAAGAAAGTATACCCGGTAGATCCGTATGGAGCGCTTCCGATTACACGCTTTCCATTGGCCGGACTGGCAGAACCATCCTTTGTATGATAGATGGCATAACCATAACCTGTCTGTACCGTTCCATAATCTTTCCCAGGTATAGCATAAGCCTGTACATCTGCGCCAAATGCCAGTTCCAGGCTATATTTATCTACTCCTTCCGCAAGGGATATGATCTTATTCCGGTTTCTGGTATAATTGATCGTTGCATCCCAGGTAAAATCCCTGGTCCGTATTGGCGTAGCTGTTATCAATATTTCTATTCCCTGATTTTGAATGTTCCCTGCATTGATGAGCTTGCTGGTTACACCGCTTTCAGACGGAGCTGATAAAGAAAGGATCTGATCAAAAGAATTCTTTTTATAATAAGCGATATCAAATCCTAACCGGTTATCAAAAAACCGGATGTCTGTTCCGAACTCTATTTCCCGGGACAATTCATTTTTAAGATTTGGATTACCGAGTGATGTACCATTAAATGTATAAACGTTCTGGTTTGTATTACCCGCATTACCCGGAACATTAAATGTTCCGTTCAGACCATAATAACCTGTATTATTGGTAGAATATGCAACGGCATCATATCCTGTCCAACCAATACTTGCTCTTAACTTACCATAAGAGATGATCGAATTGGAATTTTTGAATGAAGGCAGTTCTGTAAATACCCAGGCCAATCCCGCACTCGGATATGCATAACTATAAGTTCCGTGACCATCATTGTAAGTTAATGCAGAAGACCAGTCATTACGCACGCTGAAGTTAAAGGTCAGCATCTCTTTCCAGGTCAGATCACCATATACATACATCGCATCCAGCCTCTTGGTGGGATACTTATTGTAATCAACGGAAGTGCCAGGGGCCTGTAATGAATTTGAAATGGTATAAATACCAGGGTTCGTAAATCCTCCAACTGTATTTTGCTGGGTTACATATCCCCCCAGATTGCGGAATGTTTCTCCACCCGCAGAAATATGAAGGTCATAATCCTTAGCAAAAGTTTTGGTGAAATTCAACAACCCCTGTACCCGGGTGTTTTTATAATTACCCTGACTTAATTGGTAATACTGACCACTGAATCCCGCACCGGTGCCGTTGTCCTTCTCTTCATAAACTGAATTGAACGCATTGATATTACCCCTGACAAGCACATTCAACCAGGGTGTGATAGTGGCTGTCAAATCCAGGTTTGCCAACAGGTTATTTTCAGTCTGGGTCTTATTATTTTCATAATATTTCCACATCATATGACTGAGATAATAGGGATCACTGTTCGTTCCGGACGCCCCATGTTTTCTGCCGCCCGCAACAGGATCAATATAATTATGCCGGTAATAGTCGATTGGTGCATTTCTGGCCATATAATAAGCGAACCCAAACAAGGGGTTTTCATTGCCTCCCTGAATTACCGGGTTATGCACTTTGTTGTTTGTATAGTTTACGCTAGCGTCTAACGCAAGAAATTTAGTCAGCTTATAGGTAGTGCGTAAATTAAAACTATTCCGGTTTAAACTGTTGTTAGGCATAATACTGCTGTTGTACAGGTTCGAATAAGAAAACCGGAACGTACTCACATCATTGCCGCCTTCAGCTGCTACATTGGTATTGATGTATTTGCCAGTCTGGAAAAAATCCAGGGGTTTATTGGGTACCCAGGGAACCATCCTTCCGTCCAGATCCTTAACCATATGTCCGTCGAACTTGGGACCAAAGGAATATCCGCCATCATTATTATTGTAAGGACCGGCAGACTGATCCACCAGGTCATTTCCGTCAGCATCTTTATCAAAGGTAGGCTTGATGCCACCTCCAAATTCATTTTGGAAATCAAGTGTTTTATACGCTTTTTCATAAGATTCCGAATGCGTCAGGGAAACGCCAATGCCTTTTCTCGCTCTGCCTTTTTTTGTAGTGATCAGCAATACCCCGTTCTGCGCCTGAGCACCATACAGGGCAGATGCTGCAGATCCTTTCAGCACCGTAATACTTTCGTAATCGTCCGGGTTAAGATCCTTGATGATGTTACCAAAATCCTGTCCGTCTCCCCAGGAATCCGAGCCAGTTGTAGTCGGCTGAATGATTATGCCATCTATGACTATCAGTGGTTGGGTATTGGGATCCAGGCGGGAATTTCCCCTGATCCTTATCCTGGCACTGGAAGAAGGACCACCAGTACCCTGGCTTACAAACACACCCGCAATCTTACCCTGCAACGCATCAACAAAATTGGAATTATTCGCCCGGGTCAAATCACCTCCTTTGATTTCCGTGATTGAATAAGATAATTTTCGGGTATTTGTTCTGGCTCCAAATCCGGTTACAATTACCTCATTGAGACTATTGGCATTAGAATGTAAAACGACCGTCAGTGCCGTATTATCTCCAACTGATAATTCCTGATTTAAATAACCGACGCCGGTAAATAGTAAAACAGCATCAGGGCCATGTACATTCACTTTAAAATTTCCCTGATTATCCGTTGCGCCTGCGGTTTTGGTTCCTTTCACGGAAAATGTGATTCCGGATAAGCCGTTCCCAAGGCTATCCTTTACCGTACCGGTAAGAGTAGTTATGGTTTGACCCATAGTGGCAGTAGTCCATGCGCAGAAAAGCAGGAAAGGGAGCAGCCAGTTAATTGTCTTTTTCATCTCAGCTTAATTTTGGTTTTTAATATTTATT
The DNA here is from genome assembly GCA_043785285.1 of Chitinophagaceae bacterium. GTDB lineage: Bacteria > Bacteroidota > Bacteroidia > Chitinophagales > Chitinophagaceae > Puia. The sequence goes on along the minus strand of JAYVXJ010000928.1, from coordinate 2,417 downwards.
AAAGTCCCTGAACTAAATTTTTATTTGCATCAGTTTATTTAAAATGAAGGGGTACCATCATTCAGTCATGTTAGTTATTTTGTAAAAGCTCAGATTCCGCCTTCTGCGTTTTCTTCAATACTGCTTTTTCAAAATTTTCCATGACCAATGCTGCCGCCCCTATTAACTCAGAACCATAGCCTAATGCAGATATTTCTATTTGTGTATTAATGGCAAGTCTCGGAATACAATGTTCATTCAGCGCCTGTTGTATCGGAGCCTGCCAGACTTTGCCGGCAGCCGCTCCCATACCACTGAGAATGATCGCTTCCGGGTTCAGGAGATGAATGAGAATAGCTACTCCCCTTCCGATACTGTATCCGGCCTCCGATAATAATTCCACCGCGAATTTGTCGCCTTTCGCTGCAGCGCCGATAATGGCCTGAGCCGCCTGTTCAAAATTTTCTTTCGGCAGTTGTTTCAACATGGACACCTGTCCTTCTTTCAATCCTCTTTCTGCTTTCTCCACAACCACAAGCAAAGAAGCTTCTGTTTCCAGGCAACCACTTTTACCACAGCTGCATAATTTATTATTCAGAAAAAGGGGAATATGACTAAATTCTCCGGCAAAACCGTTATAGCCTTTAAACAATTCGCCGTTGAGGATCATGCCCAGACCGATACCCCATCCCAGATTAACAACCATTGCACTTTTTTTATTATGCGCTGCTCCAAACTTAAGTTCTGCCAGGGCAATCAGACTGGAGTCATTATCAATGAACACGTTCACCCCAATACTTTCGGCAATCAATTGCGTAATGTTTTTACCTCCTGTTTCTAAAAATGAATAATTAAGACCTTTCCCCGCATCAATAAAGCCGGGCATGCCAATGCCTATGCCAATTATTTTATCCTTCTTAATGCCTGATTTAGTAATATGCTTGCCGATTTTTTTGATCAGTATGGAGAGCGCCACCCCATTTTTCGCCAGTGGTAATTCGAATTTTTCAACTTCGGTGACATTTCTGTTTTTCATATCAAAGATTACAATCCGGGTAATGAACTGATCCATAGCAACCGCTACGATATACTTATTGTCCGGCTTGATCGAATACATCAATGGCCTCCTACCGCCGGTGGAAGGAGCATAACCCGTTTCCAAAACATGAGATTCTTCAATGAGTTCATTCACCATCTTCGTCGTTATTGGCAAGCTTAAATTTATTTGGGCGCTCAGGTCTGCACAGGATAAAGTATCATAGAAGTAAAGCTGTTTTAATATTCTTTTTTTGTACAAAATGCTTTTTTCAGCCATGCCCGGACTTATTATTTCCTGATAAAAATTTTGATAAATATATGTTAAGTTAGGAAACTTTTTAAAAAATTACATAATGTATTTTATTTTATTGATAAGTGGCAATAGTTATCATAAGTTAAATAGTCACAAAAACATGGATTTGGAACCTAATTACCCTGTTTATTCCAAGAATCAGCCAGATAAGCTGGTAAAAAAAATACCTGCACCTTATTATAGAAGAGAGCGGGCATTACTATGAGCAAGAGATAAATCCGGGAAATCTTCCCAAAGGAATAAAAATGGAAAGGCCAGGGACTATCATACTTAATGTAGAAGTCAGGAGACACGAGGATTTAAGAAAGAGTCAGTAAATTACCTATAGTGGCGGATGTTCTAATTAAATTTTCACGTGTTGCCTTCATCGCAGTCAATAGATCAGTCGGTCCATTACCAATTGTCAATAGTGCGTCAAAATATTTACACAGCGCTTTGTTTTCTTTCAGTGGCACTTTACCTGCAAGCGCAATAACCGGCAGTCCTTTCTTTTTGGCCCTGGACGCGACGCCATACGGCCCTTTTCCCTGCAGCGTTTGCTCATCGATGCTTCCTTCTCCGGTTATTACCAGATCGCTTTTTGCTAACGCTTCATCAAATCCGGTCGTGTGAAGAAAGTGATCAATACCATTAACCAGTTTTGCGTTCAGAAAAGTATGCAATCCGGCAGCAGCGCCACCGGCAGTTCCTCCAAGTTTTACAGATGCCATATCCTTACCCGTTTGATGAAGGGCTATTTCCGTGAATTTTGCAAGAGAAGCTTCGAGTTTTTTTACTCCTTCCTTTGTAGCTCCTTTCTGCGGACCAAAAACGGTTGCAGCCCCCTTTTCACCCAATAGTGGATTGTCTACATCGCAAAGTATCGTAAGATCACATTCCAGAATCCGTTTATCCAAACCGCTAAGGTCAATGGCAGCCAACGCAGCCATAGTTTCCGGTTTATCTGGTAAACCATCTTCATCTGCATTTAAAAAGCGGATACCCAGTGCCCGTAAAATTCCTGCACCACCGTCAACAGTGGCCGAACCGCCCATGCCCAGGATAATTTTATGGATGCCTTCATTCAGGGCAAGTCCGATCAACTCGC
>JAYVXJ010000927.1:0-2934 GCA_043785285.1 Chitinophagaceae bacterium | reverse complement strand
ATACCTGGGCAACCGTAGGCAGTTGTGCGCAAATCGGGAAAGGCGTACACCTTAGTGGCGGGGTGCATCGGGGGCGTATTAGAACCTTTGCAGGCTGCTCCGGTGATTATTGAAGACGGATGCTTTATCGGTTCAAGAAGCATTGTGGTAGAAGGTGTGCGCGTGGAAAAAGAAGCTGTGCTTGGCGCGAATGTGGTATTGACCCAAAGTACAAAGATCATTGATGTTAGCGGTTCTTCACCGGTTGAATATAAAGGACGGGTTCCTTCCCGCAGCGTGGTGATTCCCGGCACTTACCCTAAGAAATTTCCGGCAGGAGAATACCAGGTAGGATGCGCATTGATCATTGGTCAGCGCAAACCTTCAACAGATTTAAAAACAAGTCTGAATGATGCATTAAGGGATTTCGGTGTGAGTGGTTAGTAAACCGGTTTCAGGAAACAAATAATGCCGGATTATTTCGTTCAGCCGCTTCAATGCCGGAATAATCAGACAGAATATCTGCTTTGTTTTTCTGCACGCACACATCGTGTTCGAAATGAACGGAAACGCAGTGGTCCAAGGTTCTGACCGTCCACCCATCGTCTTCCGTATATACCTCCCGCTTACCTAAATTGATCATGGGTTCGATGGCCAGGATTAATCCTTCCCGCATTTTTGTACCAGAACCCCGCTTCCCGTAATTAGGTACCTGAGGTTCTTCATGAAGCTTTCTGCCAAGTCCATGGCCTACCAGTTCACGCACTACCCCATAGCCGTATTTTCTTTCCGTATGTTCCTGTATAGCAAAAGAGATATCTCCGAGCCGGTTGCCTGCTACTGCTTTTTCTATGCCTTTGTAAAGTGATTCTTTGGTAACTCGAATGAGTTGAGCTATAGCCGCTCCCGGATCACCAATAGCGAAAGTGTAGGCGTGATCCCCGTGAAATCCATTTTTATAAACTCCGATATCGATGGAAATAATATCTCCTTCTTTCAATTCATGTTCATTGGGAAATCCATGCACCACCACATCATTCACGGAGATGCAGGAATTGAAGGGAAATCCATTATAATGTAAGAAGGAAGGAGTAGCTCCATGATCCCGGATATAATCAGCAATGAATTTATCAAGGTAAAGGGTAGTGATCCCGGGTTTCAGGATCTTTGCGGTTTCGGTAAGCGTTTGACTCACCAACAAACAGCTTTCTCTTGCCAGTTCAATTTCCGCCTTTGTTTTGTAATAAATCATCCTAGATCACCGCATTGGTTACCGACTGCCGGCCCTGTATACGACCTGATTTCATCAGTCCGTCGTATTGACGCATCAGCAGTTGTGTTTCAACCTGCTGCAGGGTGTCGAGAATAACGGCTACCATGATGAGCAGCGAAGTTCCTCCATAAAAAGAGGCAAAGCCATTGGTAACACCTGCCCGTTCTGCAAATCCCGGAAGAATAGCAACTACGGCCACCAGGACGGCTCCCGGCAATGTTATCCTATCCATCACGGAACCTATGAAATCCGCAGTAGGCTGTCCGGGTTTCACTCCAGGAACAAAACCATTATTGCGTTTGAGATCATCCGCGACCTGTTTTGGATTAAAGATGAGGGAAGTATAAAGGAATGTAAATCCGATTACGATAATAGCATAAAATGTCATATGGACAAAACTTCGTGGATCAGAAAATATTCTGGAAATACCCTCTTTGTTTTCAAAGCTTGTATAGGAAATCAATGTAGGAAGGAACATAATCGCCTGCGCAAAGATGATCGGCATTACACCTGCAGCATTTACTTTGAGCGGCAGGAATTGGCGGGCACCACCGAACTGGCGATTTCCAACAATCTGTTTGGCATAATTGACAGGCACTTTTCGCACGCCCTGAATCAATACGATTAAACCCAATATAACGGCAACCATGATTGCCACTTCTATTACAAAGATGAGGATGCCTCCGCTGCCCATGGCGGACTTAGCAAGGAATTCATTTCGAATGGAGCTGGGGAAGCGGGCAAGAATTCCGATCATGATGATGATAGAAGTTCCATTTCCCAAACCTTTATCCGTAATTTTTTCACCTAGCCACATAACGAATAAGGTGCCGGCAGTGAGTAAGATGGGTGTGGTGACCCAGAAATAGGGACTAAAGCTTTCAATGATCGCATCATGGCCCATCGTTTTTAAATAAGATACATAGGCATAAGCCTGAGCGAAAGTAACAATAACGGTAAGGTAGCGCGTCCACTGATTAATTTTATTTCTTCCGCTTTCTCCATCTTTCTGAATCTTCTGCATCTGGGGGACGAGGATGCCCATCAATTGCATGAAAATGGATGCAGAGATATACGGCATGATGCCGAGGGCCAGTATGGAAGCCTGTGAAAATGCACCTCCGGAAAAAGCATCAATCAATCCGAGAGCGCCGGATTTGGCACCACTGAGACTGCTCAGTTTATTCGGGTCTATTCCCGGCAAAACGATAAAGGTGCCGAAACGATAAATCAGCAACAGGGTAAGCGTTAATATGATCTTGCTCCGCAATTCAGCAATACCCCAAATATTTTTTAATGTCCCAATAAGTTTCTTCACGTGCTTTCGGAATTATTTAAGAACTGCTTCAACAAAAAAGACGCATTAGAATGCGTCTACGCAAGTTACATAAAACTATTTAATGATTTCTACCGAACCACCTGCCCCTTCAATGGCTTCCTTAGCTTTTACGCTCACGGCGTTTACTTTGAAAAGCAGCTTGGCTTTAAGCTCTCCGTTACCCAGGATCTTCACCAGGTCTGTGCGCGCAATGAGTCCATTGGCATAAAGATTATCGGCAGAAACTTCCTTAATATCATACTTCTCAGCCAGTTGATCGATCTGAGCCAGGTTGAACACTTTATAGGCAACACGGTGTGGATTCTTAAACCCACGCTTTGGCAGTCGGCGTTGGATCGGCATC
>JAYVXJ010000926.1:0-2937 GCA_043785285.1 Chitinophagaceae bacterium | reverse complement strand
AAATCTATGGAGGTGGCGGGCTCGACTATATCAGCTACGGGTTGATGATGCAGGAACTGGAAAGAGGCGACAGCGGGGTGCGCTCTACCGCTTCCGTACAGGGGTCTTTGGTCATGTTTCCGATCCATGCCTACGGTTCGGAAGAAATTAAAAAGAAATTTCTTCCCAAACTGGCTTCCGGAGAATGGTTGGGATGTTTCGGTCTGACGGAGGCCGACCATGGATCCGACCCCGGGGGAATGCTTAGTCATGTTAAGGATGCCGGAGATCATGTAATCCTGAACGGGAGCAAGATGTGGATCAGCAATGCGCCGTTTGCCGAGGTGGCGGTAGTTTGGGCCAAAGATGAAACCGGTGATATCCGGGGAATGGTAGTGGAGCGCGGCATGAAAGGATTTACCACACCCACTACCCATGGGAAATGGAGCCTCAGAGCTTCGGCTACAGGCGAATTGGTTTTCGATCATGTAAAAGTTCCCAAGGCAAATCTTTTTCCGGACATCCGGGGATTGAAAGGTCCGCTGAGTTGCCTCACCAAAGCACGTTACGGAATTGCCTGGGGTTCTGTTGGTGCTGCCATGGATTGTTATGATACGGCGCTGCGATACAGCAGGGAACGCGTGCAATTTGACCGGCCTATTGGCGGATTTCAGCTGCAGCAGAAAAAGCTTGCTGAGATGATCACCGAGATAACCAAAGCGCAGTTAATGAACTGGCGGTTGGGGGTATTGATGAATGAGAATAAGGCAACACCTGCACAAGTGTCGATGGCCAAGCGGAATGGATGTGAAATTGCCGCGAATATTGCCCGTGATGCGCGTCAGCTATTAGGCGGAATGGGAATCACGGGTGAATATCCGGTGATGCGTCACATGATGAATATGGAAAGCGTACTCACCTATGAAGGAACGCACGACATTCATCTGCTGATTACGGGGATGGATGTAACGGGGTTGAATGCATTTAAGTAATTAGTTAATTTGAAAATTAACATGCGTATATTTCTGATCGGCTTCATGGGTTCAGGTAAAACATATTGGGGAACACGTATTGCGGAGTCCCTGGATATTCCCTTTTATGATCTGGATGCCGTGATCGTGAATGAAGAGGGGCTGAGTGTTCCGGAAATTTTTAAGATTAAAGGGGAAGAATATTTCAGGTATAAAGAAAAGCAAACGCTGGAAGAACTGGTAGACAAAAAAGAAAGTTTTGTTCTTTCTGCTGGTGGAGGAACTCCCTGTTTCTTCAACAATATCAAATTCATGAAGCGTCATGGGAAAGTGATATGGCTGAATACGTCCACGAGTATGCTCAAACAACGGCTGATGAAAGAACGTTTAACACGCCCCCTGTTGCGGGAGATTTCAGAAGCGGGTCTGCATACTTATATCGTCCGCAAACTGGGTGAACGGAAAATGTATTATGAACAGGCAGACGTCACGGTTCGGGAGGATGATATTTTGCTTGATCCGTTGATTTCTTTGTTGCAAAGTAAAAAGTAAAAATTTGGGAACGTTTTTTTGCCTATTGAAAAGCCAGGAGCGTAATAAGCGCTCAGCCCTTTTTAATTTTTAATTTTTACTTTTTAAAACCCAACCCAAACGGTATAAAAAAAATGAATAAACTTTTTTTGACATTTGCTGCAATTGCCGGTGGCACAGCCGTTATATTAGGCGCCCTGGTAGCCCATCAACTTCGTCAACATATGCCGGAGAAAGCGCTGGACGTTTTTGAGACGGCAGTGAGATATCAGTTTTATCATGTTTTTGCGCTGCTGGCTGTGGGCATACTCAGTGACCGTTTTCCGGGAAAATGGATGAATCGGTCCGGAAGCTGTTTCATTGGTGGAACGCTACTCTTTTCGGGATCCCTTTACCTGATTTCCAGCCTGATGGCTGTTGGTACTTCCATTCCGATGGGATTGGGAATATTAACTCCAATAGGCGGATTGTTTTTCATTCTCGGATGGATCTTTCTCAGCATCGCTGTACTCAAAGGGCGTTCCTCCTGAGCCATCAGAATGCCCGTTCTTCTGGAATTAAGAAATAAAAGATGCATGCGGCTTTCTTATCTTTGTTGCCATGGCTCAGCGTTCTAAATCGAAGAAAAACCAATCCTCCGGACCGGCCTCCCTGAAAACTGAAAAGGAAGCTAAACTGACCGTTTCCCAGGTAATCCGTGATGAGCGGACCCACAAAATCACCGGTGCTGTTTTTTTATTGTTTTCTATTTTTCTTTTCATTGCTTTTACTTCTTATCTGTTTACCTGGCGAGAGGATCAGGATAAAGTTTTTCGCGGGATATCCATCCTTTCTCCGGCTCAGGATTTGAAAGTAGCTAACTTGCTGGGTGCCCTGGGGGCCTATATTTCACATCTTTTCTTTTACAATGGTTTTGGTATAGCGAGTTATTTTATCTGCTCCTTTTTTTTTATCGTCGGCGCTAACTGGCTTTTCGCTAAAAAGGTATTTTCTATCCGGCGTAACCTTCGCTATGTAATCATTGGGGTGCTTTATGTTTCTACCGCTTCCGCTTTTTTTACCCGCGGTATTTCTTTTCCATGGGGAGGTGCTTTTGGGGATATGCTGAGCAACTGGTTGATGCGCTTCCTCGGCAAAGTAGGTACAGCCTGTATTCTCTTTGCAGTGGCGCTGGCGTATTTTATCTGGAGATTTAACCCTGAATTTAAAGTGCCTGACTTGTCAAAAAAAGATAAATCCCCGGCCCTTTTCCCTGTAAATGAACAAATGGATGATGGTCCCTTATTATTTATTGATGAACCTGCACCAAAAAGTAAAAAAAACAAGCTCAGCAAAGAAGAAGATATCCGGTTGATTTTTCCGGGTGATGAACAAGAACCCCCAAATACTCCATTCTTACGGGATGAACAAAAGCCGGTATCCCAGATCCTGCCCACTCCACCCGTTTTTCCACTCC
>JAYVXJ010000925.1:0-2948 GCA_043785285.1 Chitinophagaceae bacterium | reverse complement strand
TAATCGCTCCTGGTCCAGTCCAACAAAGAATAATAAACAAATAATCTGACTCCCTGTTTATGGCATTCATCAGCAATCAGTTTTACGGCATCCTGTTTCCAGTCCGTGTTTGTGATCTTCCATTCCGATTGTTTGGTATCCCAGTCACTGAATCCATCGTGGTGCCGGGTGATGAGGGTGATATATTGCATGCCGGCGCGTTTGGCAGCGGAAACCCATTTTTCTGCATCAAACCGTACCGGATCAAAAATAGTTTGCAACCGGCTATATTCGGGAACCGTAATATTGCGGTTATTCATAACCCATTCTCCGTCTCCCAGCACACTGAATGCACCCCAGTGGATGAACAAACCAAAACGGGCACTATCGAACCATTTGCGGGCAGCTAGATTTTCTGCAGAAGGCTGATAGTCAGATTGGGCGTGTACAAAAATCGAAAGTGAAAAACACAAAAAGAAAGAGATTGCAGATTTCATCCGTTTGTTTATTAGACGCTCTTAAAAAAATGAGGAATTATTTTTGGAGATACATCACTTCCTTTACCATTTTCACGGTTTTCTCCACGGAAGGCATGGCTGCGGCAACCAGGTTGGCGGCATAATGCAGGGGTGCATCAGCAGCTGTGATCCGGCGGATGGGGGCATCCAGATAATCAAATCCTTCTTTCTGGATGGTATAAGCAATCTCGGAGGAGATGGAAGCAAAGGGCCATTGTTCTTCCACGATCACCAGCCGGTTTGTTTTCTTTACGCTTTCGAGGATGGTTTTCCAGTCGAGCGGACGAATCGTACGCAGATCAACCACTTCGGCGCTAATATTTTCTTTTCCGAGTTCTGCGGCAGCACTAAGCGCAACCTTCACCATTTTACTATAGGCAACGATGGTTACATCCGTACCGGTTTTTTTAACTTCTGCTTTGCCCAGTTCGATATAATATTCTTCTTCCGGCACTTCGCCCTTATCACCATAACTCACTTCACTTTCCATAAAAATAACGGGGTCTTCTTCATAACGTATAGCCTGTTTAAGCAGGCCCTTGGCATCGTAACCGTTACTGGGGGAAACCACTTTCAGACCAGGAATATTGGCATAATAGCTCTCAAAAGCCGTGGAATGCTGCGCACCAAGTTGTCCGGCCGACCCGTTTGGTCCCCGGAAAACGATGGGGCAGTTTATCTGTCCGCCGCTCATAGCCAGCATTTTAGAAGCCGTATTCAGGATCTGATCCAGGGCGAGGGTGGCGAAGTTCCAGGTCATAAACTCCAGCACCGGGCGAAGACCGTTTTGTGCGGCACCTACTCCAATTGCGGTAAATCCAAGCTCAGAAATGGGGGTGTCAATAACCCTTTTAGGGCCAAACTCATCCAGCATACCCTGGCTCACTTTATAAGCCCCATTATATTCGGCCACTTCTTCACCCATCAGAAAAACACGGTCATCACGGCGCATTTCTTCACTCATGGCCTCACGTAAAGCTTCCCGGAACGCGATCTGTCTCATTTATATGTATTTAAAGAGGGGCAAAAGTATTGAGGAAAGGGGAATCGGCAATGGGGATTTTCGTTTAATCGTCAATTAACTCCTAAAAATCGAAGGTTTGTTCCTCTTTGTCGAATAAGTTATAAAAAGGGGTGAATGCGGAGCATCTTTGTATTGTCAACGCGTCGAAAATATCCAACCGAAATAAACCCTAAACCCTAACCGAAGAAACCGAAACCGAGTCCCTTAAAAACAACCTGAAATCCCTAAATCCTGAACCCGTAGAAAAATCCTGAATCCTGAAAAACCGAACCGAAATCCAACCCTGAAAACCCGAAACCCAATCCGAGAAACCAGATCCAAAAATCCGAAAGACCAATCCAAATCCCGAAAGCCAATCCGATCAATCCGTTAAAAACCGAAACCGATCCTTCCTTATGAAAAACAAAGAAACCAGTATCGTAAAAAACCGGATCCTTTAATCTTAATCCTTTACCATTATGAAAACGTTTACATTCTGACTACCCGGTTTAACGAATTGAAAAAGCCGTTTCATTGCTGAAGCGGCTTTTTTTATAGGTTGATTTAAAAAAAGTTACTTTTTTAATATGCCCAGTTCTTCCAGGTCTTTTTGGGTGATGGCTGGCAGCTCGTTGCGGCTGATTTTCTCAACTACCCGTTTCCCTACCAGCAAAGCATCTTCCTGTGTTTTAAATCCCTCTTTCCCTGCAACAGCAGGGATATAATCCTGATGAATATAAATTTTATCATCAGCCATAATATTATATCCCCAACCAGAGGCGGTTTTTACCGGAACTGCTTTCAGGAAAACTTTACCTGCATGTTCATGCTGTATAAAAAAAATCACCGCGCTGCAGATCAGCAGCGCGGTGATAAAAAGTATTAAATATTTCTTAGTTGTCATTTGGATTCAGCACCGCATTCGGCTGGAATTCGCGAAGGAAATCAGAAGCAGCTGCCTGCCCAGGGGCCCTTCTACCCGTGGCAATGAAACCCCTGTTTAAAACATTAAATCCGACTGCTCCGGTGGTTGCAGGTCCTTCAAAGTTGGATTTTTCTTTCCAGAGATCATTGGCAATATCATATTCCCAGGTAAAGGTATAAGCAACGCCATTTTCCCCGGTACTCATATAGGCTTTATTACCAATCACAAAGGCCGCTGCGTTGTTTCTGACTATATTCGTATATCCATCATCGTAAGCATCGCTGCTGTAATTGGTGATGTGACGCTTTTCCGTCCAGTTTGCGGAGGATAAACTGGGATCAAATACCCACATATCATTTACCATGGTTCCGCTGTTAGTCCCGGTTACCAGATAAGCCTTGTTATTATACAGGAAAGTAACTGCACCGTATCTTTTATTTCCGCTAAAACCGATATCCTGCCAGCTGTCGGTAGAAGGATCATAACGATAAAAATCCTTAAGCGCATTGCTTCCGTCGAAACC
>JAYVXJ010000924.1:0-2949 GCA_043785285.1 Chitinophagaceae bacterium | reverse complement strand
CTTAGACAAAGCTTTCCACGATTTATAGAATTTTATTTTTGGATAAAATGAAAAAAGCAGGGGAACTGCTATGGTAAGTAAATCAATGAACAGGTATAGAAATTTCATTTTTGCTTTTAGATTTCAATTCCCTGAAATATTTAAAAGGCACCCATAGCATCCCAAAACATTCCCCGTCTTTCATACCCAGGTGTTTGTGATGCATTTTATGCGCCCTCCGGATGGCTTTTAAGTAAACAGAGTCGGAACGTCGAAATATTTTAATGCGCTGATGGATAAAAACATCATGTACCAGGAAATACATCAGACCGTAAAAGCAAATGCCAATGCCAATCCAAAATAAATAATTGTATCCGTTATGGATTCCGAATAGCAGTGCGGCAATTCCCGGAATGGCGAAGATTAGAAAGAAAAAGTCATTGTGTTCGAAAAACCCATATAATTCCTTTTTGTGGTGATCTTTATGCAACTTCCATAAAAGTCCATGCATGAGGTATTTATGCGACAACCAGGCAACGGCTTCCATACCGCCGAAAGCAAAGAGTATAATCATTATTTTCAGGATGATATTTTCCATATTACGCCCATTTGATTTGTAAAAGACTATTGAACATCAAGCCTAATTTTTTGCCATTATTAATTCTGACTCTTTCTATGAGTAATTGTTGTACCGGTAATCTTTTTATTTTATTAAACAGTGTCAGATAGTATACATAAGCCAGGTAGACCCCGGTTCTGGATGAACGGGGAAGCATTTTAATTCCTGGTAGGGCCATTTTAAAATCCATTTCAATATCGTGCTCAATTTGTTTTTTTGCCTGCATTGTAAATTCCATCAGGTTTAGATTCGGGAAGTAGGTTCTTCCGAGTAAATGAAAGTCATCTTTTAAGTCCCTTAAAAAATTAACTTTCTGGAAGGCGGATCCAAGTTTCATCGCAAATGGTTTCAATTCTTCGTATGTCTTTTTATTTTTTTCGGTGAACACATGTAAACACATTAAACCGACTACTTCTGCCGAACCTAAAATATATTGTTCGTATTTATCCTTATCATAGTCAATTCTTCTCAGATCCATTTCCATGCTTTGGAAAAAAAGTTCAATTAATTCATATTGAATATTGTAGCGGTGAACGGTTTTTTGGAAAGAATTTAATATTGGGTTAACGGAAATCCGGTTGTCAAGTGCTTCCTTGGTTTCGGATTTGAAATTTTCGAGTAATAACTTTTTATCGTACCCATCAAAGCTGTCGACAATTTCATCAGCTATGCGTACAAACCCGTAAATAGCATATATGTCGCCTCTTATTCGCTTGTTTATATATAGAATGCCTAGTGAGAAACTCGTGCTGTATGAGTCCGTTATTATTTTGCTGGCCTTAGATGAAAATTGATCAAATAATAACTTCATGCTTTTTAAGGTTTAAGTGTTTAATCAATTGGGTGGCAGCGATTTTGCCGGAAATAAGTGAAGGAGGAACACCTGGTCCGGGAACGGTTAGCTGACCGGCATAAAATAGATTCTTAACTTTTTTATTCCTTATTTTAGGTTTCAAAATGGCCGTTTGAAACAAAGTATTGGCAAGACCGTAAGCGTTGCCCTTGTAAGAATGATAATCGTCTTTAAAATCTGATACCGAATAACTTTTTTTAAAATCAATAAACGGCCGGATATCTGTTCCCAGGTAATTTTCAATCCGTTTCATCATGATTTCAAAATATTTTTCGCGAAGAGTTTCATTGTCACCGAGACCTGGAGCAATCGGCATTAAAAGGAATAAATTTTCATGACCCGCCGGTGCCACTCCATCATCTGAACGGGAAGGGCAGCAAACATAAAAGAGTGGCTTTGTTGGCCATTGGGGGGTTTTGTAAATTTCTTTTGAATGTTGTATCAGATCCCCATCAAAAAACAAAGTGTGGTGATTCAGTTTATTTATTCTTTTTGATATACCGATAAAATATATCAGGCAGGAAGGTGCGAAGATTTTTTTCTGCCAGTAAGCATCATTGTAATTACCTAAGGATTTTGGAAGGAGAACTTTTTCGACATAATGATAGTCAGCGGCTGCCAGCACTGCGTCACAAGGCACGGTGACACCACCTACGATTACGCCTGTGGCTTTATTGTTTTTAAAAAGTATTTTTTCAACCGGAGAGCTAAAATAGAATTCAGCTCCGTTGCGGGATGCCATTTCCCGGATGGAACTTATTACTTTCCCAAATCCTCCCCTGGGGTACCATGTACCGAGTTTCAATCCCGCATAATTCATGAGGCTATAAAGCGCCGGAGTATCATGAGGCATGGCCCCCAGGAAAAGAACAGGAAACTCCATCAGCGCGATCAGTTTCGGATGGGAGAAATATTTACGTACATGACTGCTGAAAGAGGAAAACAGATTCAGGCGTAAAGCACTTTGTATAAGTTTGATATCTGCAAATTCTGCAAGCGAAAGTCCGGGCATATAAGCAAAGGCTTTCATACCTACGTCATATTTGTACCCTGCTTCCTCCATAAATTTGTCCAGTTGCAGACTACTGCCTTGTTCAATGGATTCAAAAAGGAAACGCAGCGCACTATAGTTTTCAGGGATACTCATCATTTCCTTGTCATCAAATATGATATCGAAGGATGGATCTAGTAAATTCAGTTGGTAGAAATCGGAAACGGTGTAACCGAAATCGTTAAAAAACCTTTCAAAAATATCCGGCATCCAATACCAGCTGGGCCCCATGTCAAATGCATAGCCATTATCTGTTATTAATTGCCTGGCCCTTCCGCCGGCCGATGCATTTTTTTCGTAAACCTGCACCTTGTGCCCCGCGGCAGACAGATACGATGCTGCACTTAATCCTGAAAACCCTGCACCAATGACGGCAATCGTAGCCATTTTTGTTTGTTTAAATAATATGTGAAGCAGTTAAACACGATAATCTGACAACTGCTGATC
>JAYVXJ010000923.1:0-2951 GCA_043785285.1 Chitinophagaceae bacterium | reverse complement strand
AGGTTCGACTTCTTTTCTGTACCATATCCGATCACTACTACTTCATCCATCGGACTTGTAGAACGGACAAGTGTTATATTTGCTAAAATCTGCCCATTCACTTTATAATCTCTATTGGAATACCCGGAAAATGAAATCACCAGGATCGCATTATCTTTCACTCCTTTCAATTCAAAATTGCCATTCGCATCAGTTGAGGTTCCTTTCCCACTCCCCTTCACAATCACTGATGCGCCAACCAATGGATTGCCAACACTATCCGTTACTTGCCCGTGAATATCGATGGGTGGTAGGGGGTTAGAGAGATCGTCCGACTCAAGTGCAGGGGTTGGTTTTGGCTTTACAACTATTGTGTTATTCAGAATAGTGTAGGTAATAACCTGCCCTTTAAAACATTCATCCAGGGCTTTTTCTAAGGTGGTGTTCTCAACTTGGATACTCACTTTTTTACTGTTTTGCAGTAGCTGCTGGGTATACACGAAATTGTATCCTGATTGCTTCCGGATCTCTTTGAAAATTTTTTCGAGAGATACATTATTTTCTGAAAGGGTGATGCCTTGCGAAAAACCTATGGCGCTTACCTGCAGTGAGGCGGCCAATAATAAAATAGCTGTGAACTTCATAATCAACAGCGTTTTGGTTAGCTCCTTCCTGTTACATGGTGGAAGGCTACAAATAGCTTTAAAATGCATAACTTTGTTTTAGTTTGGGTTAAACAATAAGCAGTCCGTCGAACGATTGTTAAAATTGGGTGAGCCCAAGCTCCTCGCCAGTAGTGTTCGTTTCACTGCTGGCTTTTTTCTTGAGGCTTACCTGCTACAATTTTTATTGCTTCATTACAATTATTTTTTTGCCATCGATACTGAAATTTACGGCCTTGGTCTGCTCCAGTATCTTCAATAATTCAGATACATTTTCCTGCCTGGATACAGCACCCATAAAATTGTCTGTTGGCAGAGCACCTTTGTATTCTATGTCCACATCGTACCAACGGGCTACCTGCCGCATGATCGGTTCAATCGTGTTGCCATTGAGTTCAAACCGTCCATTCTTCCATGCCATTACTTCATCTATTTCCACCGTTTTGTTCAGCAAAATTTTGCCATTTGTATTTATCTGTGCCTGTTGACCAGGCGCCAATTGAGTTGTTTCGCTTGCTTTGCTCACTTTTACCGACCCCTCCAGAAGGGTCACTTTTATGACAGGCTCATTATCGTAAACATTCACATTGAAATGTGTCCCCAATACCTTTGTTTCCATTTCGCCTTTCCTTACGATAAATGGCATTGCCGCATCATGAGCAACTTCAAAATACGCTTCCCCGGTGATTTCTACTTTTCTTTCATTGCCTGTAAAGGCGGTAGGATAACGCAGCGAACTTTCGGCGTTTAGCCATACCTGTGAGCCATCTGAAAGGGTCAGTGATATCACTTTACTTCCCCTGGGGTTGGTCAGGGTATTATAAATCACTTCATTTCTATTATCGTTGCTACCCACATAGGCTATCTTTCCATCGGCCAGTTTAACAAGGTTGACATTTCCCTGCATGGCTAGGGTTCCGTTACCAGCGCTGTCTAGGATAATTTGTTTGCCGTTTGAAAGCGTAATGATCGCATTATTTGTAGCGGGCGCTTTTACATCATGTACCTGAAGAAAATTTGTTTGCGCCAGAGGTTTTTGCAGTTTATTTAAACCCAGAAAGTAACTACCTATTGAAATCGCAATAAGTATGGCTGCGGCGGAGGCATAACGAATCCATATACGATGCCGAAAGTCCACCCGGTGGGCTATTTCGGCAGGTTTGTTTTTTTGGGCTTTTATAGCAGCCATTAATGCATGCCGGATGACTTCGGTCGTTTCTGCATCCATTTGTGCACCCCTTTCCGGCACATTAACATACTTATTATTTAACTGCTCCAATATAATAGAGGTTTCTTCAGTGAGAAGCAATAATAAAAATTCTTGCTTCTCACTTTCGGAGTAAGTTTTGTTGATGTAGCAGTCCAGCAAGTAGGCGATCCTTTCTTGATTCATAAATTAACTTAAATGATGGAGTTCCAGTTGGGATATCTATATAATAGAGCCGGGAAACAAAAAGATGTATTACTAAATTGTAAATTTTTTTAAATGAAGCACCTGTACAGGAAGGTCACTAGCGGGAAATAGCCACCATTTTTTATCAGGTAAGCCCGGATCACTTTAATACCATAATGAAGATGTACCTTAATGGTGTTGGGGGAAATTCTCATCACGGTTGCCGCTTCTTCACGGGAAAGCGCCTCCAATCGAATGAGTTGAAAGGCCTGCCGTTGCGGGCCACTGAGCAGATCCATCGCTTCGGCGATCAATTGCCGGGTCTCGGTACTTTGAAGCCTCTCATCAGCTTCCTGAGCTGTTCCCGGAATATAGGCCATAAAATCGGGTGAGGCGCATGCATGGCGGGTATTATTGCGTAAGACCTGGAAAGACCGCCGCTTGGTAAGGGTATAAAGCCACGCGTAAATATCATTAACAGCCGGCAGTTCTTCTCTTTTTACCCAAATTTTCATAAAAATATCCTGAACTACTTCTTCTGCCAGAATTTTCGATTCCGTATAGATCAGCGCAATATCATACATACGGTTTTTATAGGTAAAAAAGAGCCGTTCAAAGGCGCGCTCATCTCCACCTGCCAACAGTTGGAGATCATAACGACTGTAATATGAAGGAGTCGTTGCCAAGGATCCGTGGGTTTTAGACATGAGGGAAGCAGCGTTTGCCATTTAAAGGTAATGAAGACAGTAGTCGAAAAGAAAAATACTAAAAAGAATTCCGGGTGAATCAATAAAACAACATATTCAATTCTTCCGGCTTTATAGAATAAAACGAAAAATATGAACAAATATATGCTTGAATGATTTTTGTTATAACGGTTATTCCGAACATCTGGCCCGAGATATCATTCATAAGAT
>JAYVXJ010000922.1:0-2958 GCA_043785285.1 Chitinophagaceae bacterium | reverse complement strand
TAGATTCCCGGAAAGGATATTTTGAAACTGTGAATGGAGGAACTATTTTCCTGGATGAGGTGGGCGAATTACCGTTGGGGACGCAAGCGCGTCTGCTTCGTGTACTCGAAGCAGGCGAATTCATCCGTGTGGGTTCATCCAAAGTACAGAAAACGGATGTGCGCGTAATCGCCGCCAGTAATAAAGATTTGCTGCTGCTGACCGAACGCGGAAAATTCAGGGAGGATCTGTATTACCGGCTGAGTACCGTGCCCATAAGAGTTCCTTCACTGCGGGACCGGAAAGAAGATATCCCGCTTTTATTCCGGAAATTTGCCGTGGACTTTGCGGAACGTTATAAAACATCCCCGGTACAGCTGGATGAAGACGCAAAAAATCTGTTAATCAATTACAGCTGGCCGGGAAATGTGCGTGAGTTAAAGAATATTGCAGAACAGATCTCTGTTCTTTCGGAAGATAAACTGATCTCCCTGGTGCAACTGAGAAGATTCATACCGGAAAATGCGGGCAACCGTCTTCCCATGGTCATGCCGTCGATGAATGGTCATGCGCAAAATGATTTTTCCAACGAAAGAGAAATTCTGTACAAGCTTTTCTTTGATATGAAGAAAGATGTAACTGAGTTAAAAAAAATGTTTCTGGAGATATTGAAAAACCCTAACCTTGCTGCAGATACGCATAATGCTTTTGTACATGAGATGAAGGAACTTAATCCGCAGGAACACTATTCCTCCGGTATTTCTTCCACTCCGTACAATCCGCAGCCGGTTGTGATTCATAATAATGGCAGTAACAACAATGACATTTATCAGCATGAAGAAGTGGAAGAGTCCCTGAGCATTGTGGATAAGGAAAAAGAACTGATTGTGAAAGCGCTTAAAAAACACAAAGGGAAACGAAAAGACGCTTCTTCCGATCTGGGCATCAGCGAAAGAACGCTTTATAGAAAACTAAAGGAATATGATATCAGTGAATAAGTATCGGCTGAAAATTTCTTCCCGGGTCCTTCAGGGTATGCTGTTTGCGATGATATGCGTTGCTGGGAATTCCTGCAAGATCTATTCCTTTAAAGATGTATCCATCCCACCACAGGTGAAAACTATCCGGCTCGGATTTATTGAGAACAGGGCACGTATAGTAGATCCTCAATTGAGTCCGCAACTCACCGATAAACTAAAGCAGAAAATCAATAATCAAACGAAACTTACACAGGTGCAATCGGATAATGCCGACTATGAAGTGGCGGCCTATATTTCAGATTATTCGGTGAGTACATCAGGTGTATCCAACCAGGCGGCCGCCACCAACCGGTTAACCGTGAGTGTGCACATTGCACTGAAGAACCGGCTGAACGATCAGAAACTGGGAACACCGGATTTTGAAACGGACCTTAGCCGGAGTTTTGATTTTCCTGCTTCACAAAGTCTGAATGATGCCCAGGCTGCTTTAATGCCAACCATTCTTCAGAACATGACGGATGAAATTTTTAACCGTCTTTTTTCTAACTGGTAATACGAATTCAGATGACAAGCGGAATGCCATCCCTGTTAGATTCCATATTCGGAAAGCAAAGTCTGGAAGAAATTTCCCTGGAAGAAATTTATACTGTGCTGGCGGAATTTCCATCTTTCAATGCCGCCCATTTCCTGCTCTCCAAAAAATTAATGCTGGAAAATAATCCGGCCTATGAAGAGGAGACCATGAAAACCGCTTTATATTTTAATAATCCGGTATGGCTTCAATCACTTCTTGAAGAAGACCAGCCCACCCCTCCTCCGGCAGGTTGGCAGCAATTCACAGAACCCATTAAGGAAGAACCTCTTTTTACAGAATCATTGAATGGAGAGGATAATCACGAATTGGAAGTTAACAGGGAACACTATATTATCATTCAGGAGGAACTAACGACAAGCCAGCTTCCTTCAACAATAAATGAGGAATATGAAGAACCGGAACAGGAAATTACCGTAAATGAAGAATTTGCCGAAGCTCAGGAGTTCGAACCCATCGTTAATCAGGCGTTTTTTGAAGAACCACAACCAGTCATTACCGTTAATGAAGAATATGCGCAGGAAGAAGCATCGGTTCTCACAATAAACCAGGAGTTTGAAAAAGAGCCTGAATTTGTTCAAACGGTAAATTTTGAATACACGGATATTACGATCAACCCGCCTTCGCCTGACGCGGAAGGGCAAAGCCATCAACCGTCAACGTTCAATCCGGAGGAAGAACCCGTACAGGCGATTCATATCCATGAAGAAAATGCAAAAGCTCAGGAGTTCGTACCATTCGAAAATCAGGCGTTTTATGAAAAACCTCAACCTGTAATTTCCGGTAAGGAAGAATATATACCGGAAGAAGAATTGCCGAACATCCAGGTTCCCATCAACGATCAACCATCAACCATCAACGCGGAGCACGCAGGATCATCCCTCATTTTTGATGCAAAAAAAGCGGAGTCCATCGTATTCGAGCCCTATCATATGATTGATTATTTCGCGTCTCAGGGAATTAAACTGGTACTGGAAGATCAACCGGCAGACAGTTTTGGAAAGCAGCTCAAAAGTTTCACCGACTGGCTGAAAGTGATGAAAAGAATTCCTCCGCAAACAATTGCCGAAAGAACGGATGAGCGGGAGACTGAACGTATCCGTCATTTTGCGGCAAATTCCATTGAGGAAAGGGATATCCTTACGGAAACCATGGCTGAAGTGCTCGCCAAGCAGGGAATGTATGAAAATGCGATCTCCCTTTACCAGAAATTAAGTTTGATTTATCCCCCTAAAAGTGCTTATTTTGCGTCCAGAATTGAGCAATTAAAAGCTTCCTTATCATGATCTTTTTTGTTATCCTGTTGTTACTGGCCTGTATTTTACTCGGACTGATCATTCTGATTCAGAATCCGAAAGGTGGAGGGCTGGCGGGGAATGTAGCTGGTTTCAGTAATCAGTTTATGGG
>JAYVXJ010000921.1:0-9632 GCA_043785285.1 Chitinophagaceae bacterium | reverse complement strand
AGAAGATCAGAAAAGACAGCGGATTTAACCTCACGGACAGGATCGAGGTACAAATTGGCGGGGCTGAAACATTGCAGGAGACGATAAGACAATTTAATTATTATATTTGCGCGGAAATTTTGGCAGATCATCTGGAGATGGTACCCAAACTTTCCAATGGCACTTTAATTGAAGTGAATGAGATCCCACTAACAGTGTTCGTTACAAAAAAAGCCTAACCATATGGCAATCAAGAAAAAAACTGCAAAACCCGTGAAAAAAGCGCTTCCAAAAAAAGTGGCGAAGCCGGCTGCGAAAAAGCCTGCTCCTGCTAAAAAACCAGCGCCGTCAAAGCCTGTTAAAAAGGAAATTTATAAAAAAAACGTACCCGTGTCAAAGAAACCAGTAGCAGTAAAGTCAGTACCAGTAAAATCAGTGGCTAAACCGGCAACAAGCACCGCTAAGAAATCCCCTGTTCAGGTAGTATCTAAAAAACCGGCTTCACATGTTGCACATCCTGTTGCACATCCTGTAACAAAGCCTGTTGCCCAGCCCGCACCGGTAGTAGCAAAGCCTGTTCAGCAGCCGGTTGTTAAAGCACCATCGGCTAAAGCAGAGGCGAAAAAACCTGTTTTCAAACAGGAAGTCAAAAACACATCTCCCGTAACAGCTAAACCGGAACCGAAGAAAGCATCCTCCGCGCCGGTTAGAACAGGAAAGCTGGTTATTCCAGAAATTAAAACGAGAACAGTTCGTAAATACGAACCGGAATTTACAAAATCTGTGCTGGACATTCACCAGCAGGAACACACCGGACCCACCATGAGATACAGTGATTCAGAGTTAACCGAATTCAGAGAGCTGATCACCAAAAAACTGGAAGCAGCAAAAAAAGAGCTGGCCTATCTCCAGGGATTGATCACCCGCCGCGATGAAATGGGAGGAGATGAAACGGACAACCGTTACATGACCATGGAAGATGGAAGTATGAGTATGGAACGTGAGCAGTTGAGCCAGATGGCCAGCCGCCAGATCACGTTCATTGATCATCTCGAGAAAGCCATGATGCGGATTGAAAATAAAACCTATGGCATTTGCAGGGTAACAGGAAAGCTGATTGATAAGGCAAGACTGAAAGCGGTTCCCCATGCCACCCTTAGCATTGAGGCTAAACAAACCATGAACAAATAGCCCTGTTCATCCTCTATTATGCAATCCCGCCTTCTTTTTATTGCGATGGCGTTGGTATTGGGAGCAATCCTTCCTTTGCAGGCAGCTATTAATGCACGCCTGGCAAAAACAGCGGGTAGTCCGGTGATGGCTGCTTTTGTTTCTTTTGCTGTAGGAACTATTGCCCTGATGATCTATCTGATTATTGCGGGTCAGTTTAATTTCCGTTTTGTTTCCCGTAGTTCACCGGTGTGGATCTGGACGGGCGGACTACTCGGCACTTTTTTCGTGGCGGGGATTGTGGTATTGTTACCCCGACTGGGTGTTGCATTGGCATTCAGTCTCGTGATTGCGGGACAAATGCTTGCTGCCATTCTGTTTGATCAGTTCGGATGGATGGGGCTTGCTGTAAAAGAAATTTCCCCAGGAAAAATTGCCGGTGCCATGCTGCTGATTATGGGTGTTATCCTGATCCGGAAATACTAAAAAAGTAAAAAGTAAAAAAGGTTTCCTGGTCAATGCGCGGTTGATCTGGATTGGCTGACAAAAGGCCTTCGGCCTGAAAACCTTTTTTGCTTTTTTCTTCCCTCACCGGATCTCCTGCATCTCGACTAATTTTTTATAAAATCCCTGCTGACTCAACAATTGTTCATGGGTTCCTCTTTCCACGATGCGACCCTTTTGAAGAACAATAATTTCATCAGCATGACGGATTGTACTTAACCTGTGTGCGATGACCACACAGGTTCTGTTTTGCATCATGTTGTTAATAGCGTCCTGCACCAGTCGCTCGCTTTCGGTATCCAGGGAAGATGTTGCTTCATCCAAAATCAATATAGGCGGATTTTTCAAAACGGCACGCGCAATCGTAACGCGTTGTCTTTCTCCCCCACTTAGTTTGGATCCCCGGTCACCGATATTGGTTTGATAACCATTTTCTTTTTGTGTAATGAATGCATGTGCGTTTGCTACCATGGCTGCATGTTCAATATCCATCAGCGATGCATCCGGCGTGCCCAGCGCAATATTTGCAGCAATGGTATCATTAAATAAAATCGGTTCCTGTGTAACAATGCTCATTTGATTTCGAAGGGCATGCAGAGAATAATTCCGGATGTTGATACCATCTACCAGGAGTTCACCGGAACTAACATCATGAAATCTCGGGATGAGGTCAGCCAGAGTGGATTTCCCCGCGCCGGAAGAGCCCACGAGCGCCACTGTTTTACCCTTGTTAATGATCAGGTTAATAGCATGAAGCACTTCTACCCCTTCGTAAGAAAAGGAAACATTTTTGAATTCAATGGATTGTTGAAAGGAAGGGAAAGGTTGTGGATTCGCGGGTTCGATTATCGAAATATCTGCCCTCAGGATTTCTTCAATTCGTTTGATAGCCGCCGTTCCACGCTGGGCATTATAAAAAGAAGTGGACAAGGTTTTGGACGGGTTGATGATCTGCGTGAAAATGGCGATATAGGTTATAAAACCTTCTGCCTGCAGAGCGAATTTATGGGTAAGGACCATTTGTCCACCGAAAAAAAGAATGAAACACAATACGGTCACACCCAATAATTCAGACAATGGAGAAGCCATGTCCCGCCGGAAGATGATTTTATTCTTAACATGATTCAGGTAATTATTGACTTTGAAAAATTTGGATTGCAAAAATCTTTCTGCATTAAAAGCTTTGATCACGCGGAGACCGCCCAGGGTTTCATCGAGAATGGACATCAGGATCCCCAGCTGACCCTGCGCGATATGGGACTGTTTTTTAAGCGAGCGGCTCACGCGGCCGATAATAAAACCGGTGAGTGGCAGCAGCACGAGCAGGAACAGGGATAGCGGCGGACTCAGAAAAACAAGGGCCCCCAGGATCACAAGAATGGTCACCGGTTCGCGGAAAAGACCTTCGAGTGTACTGATCACGCTCCATTCAATTTCATTGATGTCGTTGCTCATCCGGCTGATCAGATCCCCTTTGCGCTGTTCGGTAAAAAATCCGAGTGGAAGTTCCAGAATTTTTGTGTACAGATCAGCGCGTAGTCTGGTGAGAACGCGGTTGCGCAGCGGTCCCAATACGCGGAAAGAAAGATAGAGAAAGAAGTTTTTAAAAAATATGGACAGAATGATGATCACACAAATGGCGCCCAGCGCGTATGCGGGCCCGTGTTCCCGAATCAGTACTCCCAGAACATATTTTATATATTCCAGCACACTGGCTGCAGAGAAAGTTACCTGCGGTGCTTGTTCAACTACTTTTTCCTTTCCAAATAAAAGCTGCATGAAAGGAACGAGCATGCCTATCGAAACCAGGGAAAACAGAACGGAAAGCAGATTAAAAACAAAATAGAGGAGTATGTATCTCTTCTGATCACGCAGGTATTTGAGAATTGTCGAAAATCTTTTCATCCGTTAATTATTATTTTTATTGGCCGGATGGTTCTTACCATAACAAAATTTACGTTGTCCCTGGATACTATTGACGTAAATTTTGCTGCGGTAAGATTCATTGTACCCGGATGCTGGCTAAACCCGTAAATTTACATTGAAATAATCAATGATATGAAAGAAGGTAAGCGGCAGAAGCAGGTAAGCGCCTTATTGCTGGAAGAATTGAACAAGATTTTTCAGAAACTCGGGCTTAATATGATTCAGGGTGGCATGGTTTCCATCTCCTCGGTGAAAATTACACCCGACCTCTTTGAAGCGAGGGTATACCTGAGCTTTTATCAGGTAAAGGATGCTGCTGAAACACTGAAGATAATTGTAGATAAGGCCTGGGAAATCAAGCGGGATCTTGTACGTTCTATCAGAAACCAGTTACGCAGTATGCCCCAGTTAACTTTTTATATTGACGATTCCCTGGATTATGTGGATAAGATGGATGCGCTGTTCCGCGAGATCAATGAAAATAAAACATCTGGAGGCGAACAATCTTAATACAAAAAAACCATTTTGAATTTTCTGTTTACCTGGCGTTATTTTAAAGCAAAGAAATCCACGAATGCAATCAATATCATTTCCTGGGTCAGTGTAAGCGCTATCGTTCTGGGTACAGCTTCGCTGATTGTTGTATTAAGCGTTTTCAATGGATTGGAACAGCTGGTGCAATCCCTTTATTCTTCTTTTTACTCAGATATAAAAATCAGCTCAGTTAACGGAAAGTTTATTACTGTTTCTGAAAATAACCTGGAACAATTAAAACACCTGAAAGGTATCAGCGGTTATTCATTAACGGTAGAAGACAAAGCCCTGTTGCAATACAATAACCTGCAACCTGTAGTGTTGAAGGGAGTGGATAGCAATTATCGTCATATCAACGGGGTTTCCCGGAATATATCGAGAGGTAGTTTTGTATTGGGTACCGTAGATCATCCGGCTGCTGTTCTGGGTGCGGGCATAGAGAATGCATTGAATCTGGAATCGGACCGTAGTGTTGTGCCCATGGTGGCTTATGTTTTCCGTAACGGTCAGCATATAGATCCGGCAGATCCGGAGTCTTCGGTCCGTTCTGAACAGCTTGCTTCGTCGGGTACATTTAAGATTCAGCAGGACTTCGATAATAAATATGTAATTACTAACCTGCCATTCATGCAGATGATGCTGGGATTAGATTCCAACCAATACAGTGCAATTGAAATTGCCTGCAGCATTCCTTCCCAGGCGGATGAAGTAAAAACCCGGATCAGGGCATTATTCGGGTCTACTTATAAAGCGCAAACGCGGTATGAACAGAACCAGACGCTTTTTAATGTTATGCGGATGGAAAAATGGGTGATCTATGCTGTGCTTACTTTGATTCTGGTTGTAGCCGCTTTTAATATGGTAGGTGCGCTTACCATGCTGGTGCTGGAAAAGAAAAAAGATATCCAGGTGTTAAAAGCAATGGGCGCAGATAACCGGTATATCCAACGGATTTTTTTAAATGAAGGACTGTTGCTGGCTTTGCTGGGTGGCGGAGGCGGCATTCTTCTTGCCCTGCTCGTATGCTGGATGCAGGTAAAGTTTAAACTGGTACCCCTGCAGGGCAATTTCCTGATTGATTATTATCCCGTCAAAATTATTCCAGGTGATCTTATTCTCGTGAGTGGAACGATATTGATTGTGGCCCTTTTGGCCTCCTGGCTGCCTTCGCGGAAAGCTGCTTTGCAGCCTTTTGAGCTGAAGACCTGATTTGGTTGACCGTTGACCGTTGACGGTTGACCGCCTTCAGGTGCGAATTCACACATGGGATCCGTCATCCGTCAACGGTCAACTTCAATAATCCCCCAGTGTCTCCGGCAACTGTGCCAGTGCCCGCTGAAGTTGTTCGTCATTCGGGGCAACACCATGCCAGCTGTGATCATTCTCCATAAAATCAACCCCTTTCCCCATGATGGTATGCATCAGGATGGCAATGGGCTGTCCTTTCCCGGTGAGGGATTTTGCCTCGTCCAGCGTGGCGACTACTGAATCCATATCATTTCCATTCATTTCCAGCGTTTTCCAGCCGAAGGCATCAAACTTCTGGCGGATATTTCCCAGGTTCATCACTTTCTCCGTGGTGCCGTCAATCTGTTGATGGTTCCAGTCAACTGTGGAAATGAGATTGTCCACTTTATGATGTGCTGCAAAAAGAAGTGCTTCCCAGATCTGGCCTTCGTCGAGTTCTCCATCCCCATGCAGGGAAAATACAATATTTGAATCCTTATTGAGTTTTTTAGTAAGCGCAGCGCCGATAGCGGCACTCATACCCTGACCCAGAGAACCGCTGGCAATTCGAATGCCGGGGAGATGTTCATGGGTGGCAGGATGTCCCTGTAACCGGGAATTGAGTTTCCTAAAGCTGGCAAGTTCTTTAATATTAAAGTAGCCTGAACGGGCAAGTGCAGCGTAAAAAACGGGAGAAATATGACCATTGCTGAGAAAAAAAAGGTCTTCATTTTTACCGTCCATAGAGAAAGACGGATCATGTTTCATGACCCTGAAATAGAGGGCAGTAAAGAAATCAGCACAGCCGAGTGAACCACCTGGATGTCCGCTGGAAGCGCCATGAACCATTCTTACAATATCCCGGCGAACCTGCGAGGCAATTGCTTTTAAATCAGCCATATAAATTGGTTTTTTATAAAGGGGGCAAAGCTAATGGAATTTATTTACCGTTTGTGCCGGAACATCTTGAACTTTTGTTCTAACTTGCATGTTCATACGCTCAGTGACATTATCTTTGCTAGTCTCATTTTCCTGATTATCAACAGAGTAACCTGAACTAACTAACGCAAATGGGGAAGGGCCTGATTGGGGCAATGCAAGAAATTATTTAATGTAAACCGAGGTACATGTTTGACGTTTTACTTTCCCTGGCCATTTCCTTTACGATCACATTCCTGGCCATTCCTGTAATTATTAATGTTGCGGAAATGAAAAAGCTTTTTGATGTTCCGGATGCCCGGAAGATTCATCAGGTAGCTATCACTCCGTTGGGTGGGATCGGCATTTTTGCCGGGTTTGTATTTGGATGTCTGCTGACCATCAATTTTAAATATTCTTCCGAATTCCAGTATTTTATTGCGGCCACCCTGGTCATTTTCTTTTTGGGTTTGAAAGATGATATCCTGGTGCTTTCTCCCATTAAAAAATTTATCGGACAAGTGCTCGCGGCTTTTCTGATTATTTATTACGGCAGGATTCAGATCCACAGTATGCATGGATTTTTTGGCATTCATGAATTGCCCGAGATGTTCAGTTTGCTGATCTCTTATTTTTCTGTGATCGTTATTATTAATTCTTTCAACCTGATTGATGGTGTGGACGGACTGGCAGGAACCCTGGGATTGATGTCTTCTGCGCTTTTCGGTATATATTTTCTCAGCAAAGGAATGGCTCCTTATTATACCCTTGCTTTTTCTTTATGTGGGAGTCTGCTTGCCTTCCTGATCTTTAATTTTCAACCAGCCAAAATATTTATGGGGGATACGGGTTCCTTACTAATCGGTGTCATAAATGCGATTCTGGCACTGAAGTTTATTGACCCGGGAAACGGACCGGAATTCAGTACACCTATGGATGCCTCGCCAGCCATTGGTTTTACCATTCTGATGATTCCGCTGTTGGATACCTTGCGTGTATTTGCCATCCGGATCTTCAAACGCCGTTCGCCGTTTAGTCCGGATAGAAATCATATCCACCATCTTCTGCTCGACCGGGGCCTTTCCCATCGTACCATCACTTTATTGCTGGTGGCCATAAACGTGAGTATGGTGGTATTTGTTTATCTGGCCCGTTCACTTGGTACTACCGTTTTGATCCTTTCTGTAATAGCCCTGTTCTTTGCATTTATTGCCGTAGCTTATTATTCCAGATCCAACGATTCAATGGCCTGGGCAACAGATCCGGAGGATAAAAATGGAAAAATAAAAGAATCGAAATTGGTTACCTTTATCCGCGATAGTGTGCTGGAACAAAAAAATTAATGCCCGGCCTTGTTAGCGCCGGTTGAACACCCATCCCAATAAGAATTATCGTTTATGTCTGATGAATTAGCACTCCTTGTGGAAGATGCCCGGGATTCCATGGTAAAAGCAATCAATCACCTTGAAAATGAGCTGGTCCGCATACGCGCAGGCAAGGCAAATCCACAGATGCTCGAAGGACTTACCGTTGATTATTATGGATCTCCAACGGCCATGAATCAGGTTGCCAATGTATCCGTAATGGATGCCAGAACCTTGACTATCCAGCCCTGGGAGAAAAATATGCTACAGCCCATTGAACGGGCAATCATCAATGCCAACCTGGGGGTAACCCCACAGAACGACGGCAATACCATTCGTATATTTATGCCCCCGCTCACGGAGGAAAGAAGAAAAGAATTTGTAAAACGTGCTTTTGGAGAAGGTGAGCAAACACGAATCGCTATCCGAAGTATCCGTCGCGACGCAATTGAGCAGGTTAAAAAATTACAGAAAGACGGATTGAGTGAAGATCTCACCAAAGATGCCGAAAAGCAAATGCAGGATCTGACCGATCAGCATATTAGTTTGGTTGAAAAACATCTTGCAGCCAAGGAAAAAGAAATTATGTCCGTTTAACTGACTGATAACGAATTGGGATATTAATTTCAGTTAATGTATTTTATATCTTTCGCTATCTGATGAATTAACTTTTAAAACAACAACCTATGGGCATGCTAAAAGAATTCCGCGACTTCGCAATGAAGGGAAACGTAGTTGATCTCGCCATAGCGGTTATCATTGGTGCGGCATTTGGGACAATTGTCTCCTCCCTGGTAGATGATGTTATTACCCCTTTGCTACTGACACCTGCATTAAAAGCGGCCAACGCACAGAATTTGGATCAGCTCTCGTGGGGAGCAGTCAAGTATGGTAAATTTTTAGCAGCCGTTATAAAATTCGTCATTATTGCATTTATTTTATTCCTCATAGTTAAAGCCATGAAAAGCATGGAAAAGAAAAAAGAACTGGTGCCTGCAGGACCTTCCAGCACGGATAAACTGCTCATGGAAATCAGGGATGAGCTAAAGAAATAATTTCCTTTGCCCCCGCCATTTAGATCTTGCTCGCCATTCAGAATCGAAACCCCCAACCGTAGAAAATCAGCTGTGCATTTTATTATTGACTAATTTTTAAAAAAGATGAAAAAGATTTTAATCAGTCTGGCGGCCTTTTTATGCACCTATGTGAGCTTTGCCCAGGATAAAACAGTACAGGAATTGAGGGATGAAGCATCCAGAACCTTCAAAAAAGATCCCAACGATACCATTCCCAAAGTCTGGAAGAAGGGAGCATTGCTGAATCTGAATTTCAATCAGGCTTCGCAAAGCAACTGGGCAGCGGGGGGCGACAAATCTTCGTTGGCCCTGAGTACATTCTTTAATGGATATGCTTTTTATAAGAAAGGGAAAAACGCCTGGGATAATACCATGGATCTGGCGTACGGATTTGTGAATACCACCAGCCTCGGCAGCCGGAAATCAGATGACCGTATAGACATTCTTACGAAGTATGGTTATGAAGTTGCCAAAAGTTGGTATATCGGTGCCTTGCTGAATGTAAAATCGCAGTTTGCCAAAGGGTATGCTTATCCAAATGATAAGGAAAGGGTGTTGACGTCTGACTTCTTTTCTCCCGGATATATTATCCTGTCACCTGGCGTGAACTATAAACCCAACGATGAATTTTCCGCATTTGTATCACCGGTCACCGCCCGGTGGATCATTGTACGGAATGACTCCCTGGCGAATGTGGGTGCTTTCGGTGTGGATTCAGGAAAGCATTCCAAGGTGGAAATGGGCGCCTACGCTACTTTTTCTTATATGAAAAAACTCGGAACAGCCGCTGTTTATACAGGAAGACTTGATCTTTTTTCCAATTATGGTCATAAGCCGCAGAACGTTGACGTATCCATGACCAACCTGTTAGCCGTAAAAGTTACGGGCATTCTTACCATGACTTTTGCACTGAACCTGATCTATGACAACGATG
>JAYVXJ010000920.1:0-2960 GCA_043785285.1 Chitinophagaceae bacterium | reverse complement strand
ATATGGAGGGCCGCGAAGTGCTGCTGGAAATGAAAAGCGTGGATGCTTCCATACCGGTGATTATTATCACCGGTTATTCAGATATTAAGATCGCCATTGATGTAATCAAAGCCGGCGCTTTCGATTATATTACCAAACCACTTGTTCCGGATGAAGTATTAAACGTAATCAATAAAGCTATATATGGTAAAGCAAATGGAACTACCGCACTTGTTCCGGCAATGCAGGTAACGCCAAAAGCAAAAACGACGGAACTCTATAATACCAATTTCCTGATCGGGAAATCCCCGCTGACCATAGAACTTTACAGACAGGTGGAACTTGTTTCCCCAACCAATTACAGTGTTATATTATATGGCGAAAGCGGAACTGGTAAGGAAGTTATTGCCCGCACTATTCATAGCAAAAGTCACCGTAAGAATAAACCCTTTATTGCTATGGATTGCGGAACCCTTTCCAAAGAACTCGCTGGCAGCGAACTCTTCGGGCATGTAAAGGGTGCTTTTACCGGAGCCCTGAACGATAAGGAAGGTCATTTCGAGCTCGCGAATGGGGGAACCCTGTTTCTGGATGAAGTAGCCAATCTCTCCTATGAAATCCAGGCAGCCCTGCTCCGGGTTATTCAGGAAAGAAAATTTAAACCGGTGGGCGGAAATAAGGAAGTGGAGGTGGACGTCCGCATTATTGTGGCTTCCAATGAAGATTTGCAGGAGGCCTACCGGAAAGGGAAATTCAGGGAAGACCTTTTTCATCGTTTTAATGAGTTTTCCATCGTTTTACCTCCGTTAAGGAACCGGAAAGAAGACATTCCTTTGTTTGCCCAATTCTTTCTGGATAATGCAAACAAAGAACTTAATAAAAAAGTGGAGGGATTTGAAGATGAGGTCATTCGCATGTTTCTCCATTATACCTGGCCAGGAAACCTGCGTGAGTTCCGGAATGTGGTTCGCAGGTCTGCCCTGCTCTCCCCTTCGGGAATCATTGGGACCCGTGTGCTTCCGGCAGAGATTGCCGGTGTTCAGTGGGACAATATTCCACGGGACCCGGTAAAAGCCATGCATTCCATTGAGTCAGAAATTCACGACATGGATCTTAAGAATGCGGCTGCCCAGGCAGAATACGACACGATTATGAATGTGCTGAAAAAAGTTAATTTCAATAAATCCAGAGCAGCTGAAATACTGAAGATTGACCGGAAAACCCTGTATAATAAAATCAAACTATACGAAACCGGTATTGGCCGCAATAAATAAATAACTGGTACGCCATTTGGATCTTTGAGATCATCATCAAATACAACCATTATGATTAAGCCCGCTGAAATGACAACTCTCAGTCAGGTGATTGAAAAATTAAGACTGAAACGCCAGGATAATGAGTTCCGCCTTACACAGGAAGGATTCACGATAGGAAATGGAAAGTTTTACCAGCCTCAGGATATGAAAATCATCAAAACTTTCCGGTTCGAAGGGGAATCCGATCCTTCAGACTCCTCCATATTATATGTGCTGGAAGGAAATGACGGAACCATTGGTTATAGTGCTGATGCTTATGGCGCTTACAGCAACCACGATGATATGCATTACGATGATTTCATCCGTAAAGTTCCTGTTGAAGAAAGAGACGAACAACAACTCTTTGCCGATTAAGGCCGGATTTTCCTTTGAATTCCATCATCGAATGTTCCCTGCTAAAGCCGCTGCCATGAATATTTTTATCGTTTTATCTGTAAATTCAATTTCCTGGGGCGACCTGGGAAATGAATAATATGTTTTAACAAGAATGGTTTGAAAATGATTAAACAATATTTAATTGCCTTCTTCATTCTTTTTCAAACCTTGTCCGTCCCCGCGCAGCAACTCAAAATACTCAGTATGGGGAATCCGGCTTCCCTGCGCGGCTTGTGTGCAGTAAATGATCAGGTTATCTGGGTGAGCGGCTCAGGAGGAACAGTTGGCATTTCAATTAATTCCGGCATAAGCTGGAAATGGATAACGGTACCTCATTATGAAAGAATGGATTTTCGCGATGTCGAAGCATTTAACGATCAGGAAGCTGTGATCATGGGCATCACAGCACCAGCCGTTATTTTAAAAACGAAAGATGCAGGAAGAACCTGGATCCCTGTTTTTCGGGATACCAGCCGGCTCTTATTTTTAGATGCGATGGATTTTTCAGGTGAAGAAGGAATTCTGCTGGGTGATCCTGTTGATAACAAAATATTTCTGGCGCAAACAAAAGACAAGGGAGATTCCTGGAAAATTAGTACAGATAAAAATCAACCGGTCTCCGGAACCGGAGAAGCGTTTTTTGCAGCCAGCGGAAGCAATATCAAATGGTTGCCTGAGCACCATTTTGCCTACGTATCCGGAGGAAAAAAATCTGCTTTATACCTGGATTCTTCCGGAAGATTCCCACTACTGGTTACACAGGGGAAAGAAACAACAGGCGCCAATTCAATCGCCGTAAATCCAGCAAACCCCAACCAGGCATTCATTACTGGGGGTGATTTTTCAAAGGATAGTCTCCTTTACGGAAATGCCGTCGGCATAGGCTTTCACCCATTTCATCAACTGATCCCCCGTACACCTCCGCATGGCTACCGCAGTTGTGTAGAATACATAGGCAATAATAATCTGATCTGTTGTGGAACTACCGGTGTAGATATTTCAGAAGATGGAGGTATGAACTGGAAACTTATCTCGGCCAAGGGATTTCATGTTTGCCGGAAAGCAAAATCTGGCAACCGCATTTACCTTGCCGGACCTCATGGGCTCATTGCTTCCTTGGATTGGGAAGAGAAAGCATTAAAACAGTAACCCTGATTCCTGGAGTGAACACCGAACTGATCGAAGATATCAATGAGGCACCGGATGAAAATAAATTAACTAAGATGCCTGCGTGCTGAGCGACCGGAAGTCCACCGGAACCAGCTTGCTGACTCCAGCTTCCTGCATGGT
>JAYVXJ010000919.1:0-2962 GCA_043785285.1 Chitinophagaceae bacterium | reverse complement strand
GGCGGTAGAATTCCCTAACGGTATCCCGTTGCGGTGAATCATAATTTCTGAATTCTTCTTTAGCTTTAGCCGGCTCACCGGCTACCGGGTAACGGATCAGCACATCTTCTTCCCATTGTTCTATACTTTTCAGCGGGTTAACTTCTTTATTAGACAAAACGTCAGGAACTTTCATGATAAATATAATTATAGTTTAAAAGTATATGTTTCTTTGTATAAAAATAATTTTCAGACTTCGTTTTTGTTCTACCAAAAAACGGTGTACAGCGCCGATAATATGCCAATAATGATAACAGATCCCACCAAAAACCCCGGGGAACTGCGAAACATTTTTATATCAATGGGTAATGCTTTGGGGTTGTTCTTACTGCGCTGGTCAGCCAGGCTGATTACAAACATAAGGAATACCAGTATTGCAAATACGATGGACATACGATCTAGAAAAGGATAATCAGGGAATGCCCCGTTTGTCCATACAGGAAGAAATTTAAGGACCGTGGAAAGCGGAATGGTCAGCAATGCCGCCATTAATGCAGCATTTGCATTAGTGCGTTTCCAGAAAAATCCCAATAAGAAAATGGCGAGCACTCCCGGAGAAATAAAACCAACATATTCCTGAATGAACTGGTAAGCCTGGTCCAGGTTCTTCAAAGCGGGAGCAACGAGCATGGCCAGGATCATGGCAACAATAACGCAATAGCGGCCCGTTAGTACCAATTGTTTTTCCGTGGCATCTTTTTTAAAATATTTCTTGTAAATGTCCAGGGAAAAAATGGTTGAGATGCTATTCGCTTTACCGGCAAGGGATGCCACGATAGCGGCTGTTAATGCTGCAAAGGCAAGACCTTTCAATCCATCCGGCAACAGATTCATCAGTGTTGGATAGGAGTGGTCTGGTTTCAACACACCATCGGCAGTCATCATCTCCTGCTGAAACATTCCATTCTGGTGCATGACAAACATGGTGATTCCCGGTAGCACAACAATAACCGGGACCAGTAATTTTAAAAAACCGGCA
This sequence comes from Chitinophagaceae bacterium, assembly GCA_043785285.1. Lineage (GTDB taxonomy): Bacteria > Bacteroidota > Bacteroidia > Chitinophagales > Chitinophagaceae > Puia. The sequence continues at coordinate 1,944 of JAYVXJ010000919.1, read as the reverse complement.
AAGAGCAACCCGGAACGCGCTGTTTTCAAATTGGCTCCCAAAGCACGCTGGATAATATATTGATTGCATCCCCAATAAGCCAGGTTATTGATCCACATCCCACCGATTAATACAGACAGGCCGGGAAGGTCTTTGTAAAAGGGATTGGATTTATCAAAGATCATGTGAAAATGCGAGGGTGCTTTCTGCCTGAGCAGACTTAGTCCTTTGATAATATTTTCCCCGTACCCAAAATGACTGGACAGGAGCCTTAATGCAAGGCAGGTTGTGACCAATCCACCCATTATTAAAACCAACACCTGTATCACATCAGTATATCCGATCACTTTCATCCCGCCAAGGGTTACGATTACGGAAAAAATGCCGAGGCCGATCATGCACCATTCAAAGCTGATTCCCGAAATAGCATTGATGGCAAGCGCACCGAGATAAATAATGGAAGTAAGATTGACAAATATATACACGAGTAACCAGAATATCGCCATGATGGTACTTACCTTATCATTATACCGCTGTGAGAGAAATTGCGGCATTGTAAAAACGCGATTCTTCAGATATATGGGAAGAAAAAAAACAGCTACGATTATCAGTGTGGCAGCAGCCATCCATTCATACGTAGAAATGGCCAGTCCCAAAGCAAACCCTGAACCTGCCATGCCAATAAAATGTTCCGCTGAAATATTAGATGCAATCAGGGAAGCGCCGATAGCCCACCAGGTTAGAGACCCTTCAGCCAGAAAAAAATCTTTGGAACTCATTTCCTTGGATTTCTTCCGGTGATATATCCGGTAACCATAACCCGAAACAGCAAAAAAATAAATGAGGAAAACAATATAGTCAGGCAAATGAAGATGGTTCATACTTTTAAAAACACTTTCTTTTGAAATCCTGTTTGAGGACGGGAGATGACCGGCTATTCATGTAAGATAAAAAGGTAGTAATTATTAAAGTTAGGGTTTTGAAATTGAGAAATGACCAGCATCATTTGTAATGTTTGTAACAAACGTTTGCATAATTTTCAAGTGCACTGAATGAAAAAAATAATGAATGATTGTGAACATAAAAATGGAAAGAATAACAATCCATTTCAATTCAATGCTTTTTTTGAATGAAAAAGTATTTAATCAAACGTTTGCATTGAAAACGCATCGTAGTTAATATAGAAATAACTCAAACGTTTGCGAGATCAGCTAAATTCAAAAGTTAATTTGTAACAAATTGTATATATTATAATTACGGATATAAAAATTAATTATAAGAAGGCATTTTCAATTCGCCAATTTTGAAGAAGTTAAATGTATTGTGGCTAAATGTTAACTTCATTTCACAAAACAATTTGCTTATGCCTCAACATTTTTTAAAGATAATGGTGTTAAGCTTCCTATTTTGCTCCACCATTCAACGATCTTTTGCGCAGACAAAGAGCATTACCGGGAAAGTAACAGACGAAAAAGGAGCTCCTATTTTGGGAGCAACCGTTATGGCTAAGAGCTCCAGGGGAGGAACTTCCACGGATGCCGACGGCACATTCAAATTGACAGTGGCCGCTGCTGCCAAAACACTGGTCGTCACCAGCGTCGGCTATATCGGCACGGAGCTCCCTATTGGATCGGAAACCGACTTTGCCGTTTCCCTCAAATCACAAGGCACTTCACTGAACGATGTGGTGGTGGTCGGTTATGGTACGGCCCGCAGAAAAGACATCACGGGTGCTGTGTCAAGCATTGGAGTCAAGGATTTTAACCAGGGCATCATCACCACACCCATGGATGCGGTTCAGGGGAAGGTGCCGGGTCTGGTCATTACCAAACCGGACGGAGACCCGAATTCTAACCCGATCATCCGTTTACGGGGACAGACTTCCTTATTAGGAAATCAGAGTCCCTTGGTCGTTGTCGATGGCGTCATTTTAGACAACTATGAAGTGCTGTCTTCTATTCCACC
>JAYVXJ010000918.1:0-2963 GCA_043785285.1 Chitinophagaceae bacterium | reverse complement strand
TTGTTTCATCTTTTATTAAAATGCTGGCAGAAATCTCGTAAACCGGAACGGCAATCTTAAGATAAAAATAGGCAGCCCCAGTACATAAAAGACTAAGTATTAAAAATAGAGGCCAGTATGGCAGATACCGGAATAAAAATTGTCTGAACGCATTTTCCTCGGTAGTTTCAATACCTGAGTCTTTCGTGACCTGAATTTTTTTCATAATAATAATTATCTATGGTATAAGACCAGATAAGCCACGGTGGTGAGGAATGACAATGCACTAAAAATTATCGGTATAAATTGTCTGCTGTTGCTCACACTGGCTACTTTGTTTTTATTTGGTTCTACATAAATGACATCGTTCGATTGCAAATAGTAAAAAGGTGAACTTAAAATATCCTTTGAATTCAAATCGATTCGCTTAATGAGTTTCTCGCCATTCTCCTCCCGGATCAATAACACATTATCCCGTTTACCATAAATAGTCAAATCTCCTGCCAGGCCCAGTGCTTCCAGGATGCTGATCCGCTCATTGGGAACAGTTATTACTGTGGGATGAGTAACTTCTCCTAAAACAGTTACGCGAAAATTGAGGAAACGGACAGTTACAATGGGGTCGATCAATAATTTATTATCTATAAGTGTTTGCGTCATGAACTCACTGAGTTGTTTTACGGTAAATCCTTCGGCTTTGATCGTTCCCAATTCGGGAAATTTTAAATTCCCATCATTAGTAACCAGATAACCAACCATTTGCTGGGTGGTACCGGTGGCTGTAGATGTAGTGGTAGAAGAAAGGTTAGGATCATTAAAAATCTTGGATGCATCCGGATTCGAACTACTTACCGAAATACTTAATAAGTCATTTTTATGAATGATAGGGACGGTTGGAGCGGGCGATTGGATCCGGGTATCACCCAAATCGTTGAAATAAGTGGTTTTCCTGGTATTGACACAAGATGTTAATAGCAAGGATAGAGCCAGTAGAAAATAAAGGTATTTTGAACGCCGATTTAGATGCATATCGATGCTAGATTTGTAAGCGAAATCGTTAATTAGCCGATAAGGCGATTGTTAGCGGTAATTAATACAAAGGATAGTAGAGGGGATATTGAAGATGTTAGAATAAATGAGTAGTAATACGATAGCAAGGTATGTTAAATTCTCGAAAATCAAACCACCCTTAGGCCGGTTTCCTGCGAATCCTAAACAGATTATTGAATTCTTTTTTCTCTATCCGGTACACAAATAAAGCAAAAAGCCCCAGGAATAAGCTGGCAATTGTATAATTCAACGCAGTATTATGCCAAATTAGGATTATCGCATGATGAATGCCGTATAAAGCGGCCACAATCGCCATATATGCCAGCAGTTTTTTCCAGGCATAGGGCACAGGATACTGCTTTTGTCCCATTACATAAGAAATCACCATCATACTGCCATAACACAGAAAAGTAGCCCAGGCACTGGCCATGTAACTGAAGTGCGGAATGAAAAGATAGTTTACCGTGACGGTTATGGCAACGCCGATAAGGGTAATATAGGCCCCGGCAACGGTTTTGCGGGACAACCGGTACCAGATGGACAGATTAATATATATTCCCAGGAACATATTCGCAAATAATAAGATCGGAACTACTTTCAGTCCCGCCCACATCTTTTCATCCCGGATAAAAAGTTTCCAGATGTCCAGATATAGGGCAACCAACAGAAACATCAGGCAAATGATGATCACAAAAAATTTCATCACCCGGGCATATACCTTTGGGGCATTGTCTTCGGCTGATTGTTTGAAGAAAAAGGGTTCCGCCCCCATCCGGAATGCCTGTACAAATAGCGTGATTAGTATGGATAACTTATAGCAGGCACTATATACCCCTACTTCGAACGTGGCGGCATCTCCTTTTAAAGGGGACCATTTCTCCAGCATTATCCGGTCGAATGTCTCATTGATCATTCCCGCAAAACCGGCAATGGTCAGCGGTAAGGCGTAGATCATCACTTCCTTCCAAAGTGTTTTATTGATTTTTAACCGGATGCTGCTGAATTCTTTCCAAAGCGCCAGCCACTGAAAAAGGGAAGCCGCTACATTTGCGATCAACACATAACCGACTCCGAAACCCGCATTGTATACGAACCTCAATACACTATTCGGATTCTTTTTAATCTCTCCGGGGCATATCGTCAAAAAGAAATACACGGTAGCAATATTTATCAGAATGCCCGCAATACGGATAGCCGCAAATTTTTTAGGCCGGTTCTCATACCTGAGTTTAGCGAAGGGCAGGGCACTCAGGGCATCCAGCCCGATAATGAATGCACTCAGGGTAATGTATTCGGGATGCGTTGTCAGTCCAATAAAATGAGCAATAGGTACGTTAAAAAGAATGGTCAGACCGGTAATCACCACCGTGCTCATCAACAAAGAGGTACTGAGGGTATCGAAAACATCCGCTTCGTATTCCTTTCTCTGCATGAACCGGAAATAAGCGGTTTCGAAAGCAAAGAGGATCAGGGTATATAGAAAAGGGATAATGGCAAAAACCAGACTCATCCTGCCATATTCAACCGTTCCCCGGAACTTCAGCGTCAGATACGGCGTCAGCATATAATACAGGAAACGGGCGAGGATGGAACTCGCACCGTACCAGACGGTTTGGGAGGCTAATTTCTTAATGCTGGCCAAGAAGGTTGTTTAGTTCGCAAAAATAGCGTAGGAGATTGACTTTCAATCAATACCTGATTCATTTTATATATTGTGCTATTATTCTTTACTTAACGTATGAAGTTTACCCTTTTCCTGATTTCTATCGGATTACTCTTTCCTGCTTTGCATTCCCAGGCGCAGCTTACGGCAAAAACGGCGGACAATGCCTTTCTTATCACCCGCATGGTGGAGATTTATCATGTTCAGCCAAAACCCATAGATAAAAAGTTCTCAGCAGACCTTTTCAAACAAATGATCCAGGCACTCGATG
>JAYVXJ010000917.1:0-2964 GCA_043785285.1 Chitinophagaceae bacterium | reverse complement strand
AAGAAAGTGCGTATATAAATCAAAAGCAGATTCTGGAAAAAATCTCCGAACATATTTCCCAAATCAGCGATCAGGTTAGCAAAATGATTGAATCACGCAAAAAAGCCAATGCGCTGAAGGGCGCCCGCGAAAAAGCTATAGCCTATTGCGACCTGGTCAAAGAACAGTATTTTGATAAGATCCGTTATAGCGCGGATAAACTGGAATTATTGATTGATGACAGTGAATGGCTTCTTCCTAAATACCGGGAAATTCTGTTTTTGCGTTAGTTTCAAAATAGTAGAGCTAAAAAAAGGCTTCTCCTCCGGGGAAGCCTTTTTTATTGAATATTGATTACTCTTACCCGGTTTTATTAAAATTTATTTAAAATATCAATTATATTATAAAATAATATATATTAAATAAATAATTATTTATTTTTAAATAAGTGATAGTTTAGCATAATATTATACTATTGCATATTTTATTAATATGACACTTCCTATTGATTTATAATCCTTATTCTACCGGGACGTTCCGTTCTCTTGAAAAACCTTAATTCCTACTAACGATTGCAAAGCTGGTTATTCATTCCGCAATGGCAGCATCCCTGGTCAGGTTGGTACCGGCTATTTCAGTTCACAATTAAAAACTAACAGCAATGGTTAAAAACTTCAAAATGCTTCTTATTGCCCTCGGATCTTTTGTTTTTGCACAAGGTCAGGATTCAACCAAAACAACAACAGCGGCCCCAGTAGATTTCACTAAAAAAACCTCTCCTCCGGTCACTATTACAGGTTCTGTAGATGGGTATTACCGGTATAATTTTAATGCCCCCAAAAAAGGAGCAACTAACAATTATACCAGTTTTACCAATTCGCAAAATTCAGTTGAATTAGGGATGGCCTCAATAAGGGCTGACCATAGTTTCGGGAAAGTGAGCGCTACAGCAGATTTAGGCTTTGGAAGGAGGGCAGAGGAATTTTCTTATAATGACGGAGCACATCCTACTTTATTTGCTGTTAAGCAATTATTTGTTACTTATTCACCTGCCTCCAATTTAAAATTTACTGCGGGTAAATGGGCTACACATTTTGATTGTGAAGTGCCGGATGCTTATCTCGACAGGAATTATAGCATGAGCTATTTGTTTAGCTATGGACCTTTCTTTCATACTGGTTTAAAAGCTGAATTAACCGCCGGCAAAAGCTTATTTATGTTGGGCGTGGCCAACCCCACCGACTATACGACCACTACCGATCCCTATAAATACATCATTGCGCAGTTTGCTTCTGGTACTAAAGATGACAAATTCAAATTCTACTTAAATTATCAGGGAGGTAAATCTAATGATACTTTTAGGGTACATGCTTTTAATCTTACAGCGATTTACGCATTTTCTCCCCAATTTAATATTACCAGCAATAGTTCCGTTAAATTCTTACAAAATAAAACTGCCGGACAATGGAATTCTTCGCAGAAATGGTGGGGCTCTGCACTTTATCTTAATGCAGACCCTGTAAGTTGGTTTGGCTGGACATTAAGAGGCGAATATTTCGATGACAAAGAAAATGTTCTTGGTTTTAACGGAAACGTCTTCGAAGCAACATTAAGTGGCAGGTTCGGTGTGAGCAATCTTACTATTATCCCCGAACTGCGTTTAGACAATGGTTCCCAAGAAATCTTTTTTAAATCGGACGGAATGGCAACAACCAAAAGTACATTCAGTGCTTTGTTAGCCTTCGTATATAAATTTTAATTTTCTCTGTATAAGCAAACCAATGCTTAACCCAAACTTAAACTTCAACACATGCTTTTAAAACATTTGGTAAAGGCAAAAAAGCATTAAGACGATTTGTAATGAGGAGTATCCCCTTATTATTCTTCATGATGCCAATGACTCATCGAAGAAGTCACCTGGACAACCCTTAAAGGATACATTTTTGAACCTTTATACTGCAAAGCTTACCTCAAAAATTCATTAAAACAAGCGCCCGGCCTAGATTTGAAGAATACAAAACAAATTATGATAAAATACAATATATTCAAATCCCGGTTAACCTATACCGACGCTCCTTTGCCCATCTAAGTGCGAGCTTCAACTGCTGTTCCTGGTCGAGGTTTGAATTATCCATTTCAATAGCATCAGCTGCTTTTCTCAAAGGGCTTATCTCCCGGTGAGAATCAATATAATCCCGCATCTCGAGATTGGTCTTAACTTCCTCAATGCTGATATTAGGGTTCTTTTCGAATAGTTCTTTAAATCGACGCTCCACCCTGACGGCGTTATCTGCCGTCATGAATATTTTTAGTTCAGCCTGGGGAAATACAACAGTTCCTATATCCCTTCCATCCATAACAATTGCTTTTTGCGAACCCCATTGCTGCTGAAGCTTTACTGCAAAGGTCCTTACTGCAGCAATGGATGCCACATCACTAACTTTTTCAGCAATCACCATGTCGCGGATAAGGTATTCCACATTTTCTCCATTGAGCCAGGTTTCACTATTACCTGTTTTCGGATTCAATATGAATTCAATAACAATTTCCTCGAGTGCTCCGGCAACCGTTGCGGCATTAGTCCAGTCAACATGATTGCGAAGAAAATACAGGGTAATAGCCCGGTACATCGCCCCACTATCAATATGGGTATATCTCAGCTTCTTTGCGAGTTGTTTGGCCAGCGTGCTTTTACCACAAGAAGACCAGCCATCTATGGTTATAATGATTTTTTTTTCAGCCATGCATTGCTATTCCCCTGCAAATAAAAGAATTGCCACGGAAACCCGGAAATTTTCCGTGCACCGTGGCAATGATTTATGAAATATCCTCTTCTTAAACTTCGGAAGCCTCTTTTTCTTTTTCTTTTAAAGTAAACCTGATCTTTCCCAGTTCCTTGTCCAGATCTGCGATCATGATATCCCCGCTCTTGATACTCATGTTCAGGATCTCTTCAGCCAATGGATCTTCCAGGTATTTCTGAAT
>JAYVXJ010000916.1:0-2966 GCA_043785285.1 Chitinophagaceae bacterium | reverse complement strand
GCAGGAACCACTTCAGCTGCCTAAAAAAAGGCAGATCAATTTTCCTTTTAACCTGCCCTCCTGGGTATTGAATGCGTTTACAGTAAAAACATTCAATTATCTTTTCTATACTAAAAATTTCAAACGGGAGATCAACAAGGTGATTTCCTATGAACCATTTTTCTATCCCCTGGATGCCATTCTGCATTGGAACCGGGGCTATGGGAAAAATGGATTTGTTCAGTATCAGTTTGTATTGCCGCTGGAAGCCAAACAAGGTTTAATTGAAATCCTGAGCCGTATCAGCGATAAGGGTTTGGGATCTTTTCTTGCCGTACTGAAAGTTTTTGGAAAACAGGAAAGCATCATTTCCTTTCCGAAAGAAGGGTTCACCCTGGCCCTCGACTTTCCGGTAAAGCCAGGTCTGCTGGAGTTTCTGGATGAACTTGATCAGGTTGTGCTTCGTTATGGTGGACGTTTGTATATGTCCAAAGACGCACGCATGAAACCTGAAGTACTCCGGAGCGGATACCCTGATCTCGGAAAATTTAAGGATATTGTCCGGAAATATAATCCCGATGGAAGAATTCATTCTCTCCAGTCTGACAGGTTATCTTTAACATCTAACTGATTTTCATGGCAACTATTCTTATCCTTGGCGCCACTTCCGATATCGGGGCGGCTATCGCTCAAAAATTTGCTTCCGGAAAATTTGACGTGCAACTGGCGGCTCGCAGGCCGGAGCAGTTGGAACCGCTTCAATCGGATATTTCCATTCGGTATGGGGTATCCTGCAGCACCCATGCATTTGATGCTTTGAAATATGAAGAGCACGCGTCATTTTTTAATTCCCTTTCTCCGGGTCCCGATATAACCGCCTGTGTGTTCGGTTATATGGAAGAGGAATCGCTGGCTTTTGATAACTGGGCTATTACAGAACGAATGATCAATACGAATTATACCGGCGCCGTTTCCATTCTCAATGTGGTCGCGAAAAATTATATCTCAAAGCAAAAGGGCACCATTATCGGGATCAGTTCGGTGGCCGGAGACCGCGGCCGCGCCAGTAAGCTCATCTATGCCAGCGCCAAAGCAGCTTTCACCACTTACCTGGCTGGCCTGCGAAATATGTGTTTTAAGGAGAAGGTGCATGTGATGACGGTACAACCCGGATTTGTTTATACTAAAATGACAGAGAACATTGCATTGCCCAAACCGATTACATCTACTCCGGCAGAAGTGGCCGATATTATTTATAACGCATATCTGAAGGAAAAGAATATTGTGTATGTGAAATGGTTCTGGAGATACATCATGCTCATCATTAAAAATATTCCGGAATTCCAGTTTAAAAAGATGAAGTTGTGAGTGCTTTAAAAAAGATTGCTTTTTTTGATTTTGATGGTACCATCACAATAAAGGATACGCTGCTGGAGATGATCAAATTTCAAAAGGGAAGTTTTTCTTTTTATTCCGGCTTTCTCCTGCATATTCCCTGGCTGCTCGCCTATATGTTGAAATTAATTCCGAATGATACGGCCAAGCAAAAGATACTGAAGTATTTTTTCGGAGGAATGAAGGAAGTGGATTTCCAAAGAACGGGTGACGCATTTGCTGAAACCCGGCTTCCCCGCTTAATTCGCCCGGGAGCTTTGAAGGAGATCGGAAAGCTGAAAGCTGACCAGGTTGAAATTGTTATCGTTTCGGCTTCTGCAGCTAACTGGATCCGGAAATGGAGTGATTCGCTTTCTCTTGAACTGGTTGCCACCATGCTGGAAGTAAAAGAAGGACAGCTTACCGGACGGATAAAAGGGAAAAATTGTTATGGCTTGGAAAAGGTCCGCCGCATCCGTGAAAAATGGAACCTGGATGAATTTGATGAAGTGTATGTTTATGGAGATTCGGAAGGAGATAAGCCGATGCTTGCTCTGGCAACGGAATCATTTTATAAACCATTCAGACACGAATGAATATGCTGCATACGATACTTTACTTTTTGAGTACCATACTTTTTATTTATCTGGCAGCGAATACCATTTATCTTTTTGTGATTGCACTTTGTGGCCGCTTGATTCGGGGAAAGAAATTTGTTTTTCATCCCGAAAAAAAAAGGATCTCGGTTCTGATCCCCTGTTATAAAGAGGATCTGATCATCATAGATACAGCTTCCCGAGCTGCCGGACATGACTATCCGAAAGACAGGTTTACCGTTACTGTTATTGCAGATAAACTACAGCCGTCTACCGTTGCGAATCTCCGGCGGATACCGGTGCATGTGCTTGAAGTGGATCTGAATATGAAATCGCGTTCTCTGCATGCAGCACTTGAAGCATTGCATGGATCGGATGCGGAGATTGTGATGATCCTTGATTCGGATAATATTATGGATGCCGGATGTCTGGAAAAAGTGAATGCCGCTTTCCAGGAAGGCTGCATGGCGGTTCAGTGCCACCGTACGGCAAAAAACAAAAACACGTCCGTTGCGTGGCTTGATGCTATGAGCGAAGAGATCAATATTAACCTTTTCCGCAGAGGGCCTGCTGTATTGGGTTTATCTGCTGCACCTATCGGATCCGGGATGGCGTTTGATACAGCGCTGATCAGGGAGATTTTTTCTTCAGAAGAAATCCTTCAGAATCCGGGCGAGGACCGGGAGATCGATATGCAGCTGATGCGCCGGAAAATAAAAATGGAATTTGTTGATGACGCACTGGTGTACGACGAAAAAGTGGCCAGTGCAGTCGTGTTTGAAAAACAACGTGTACGCTGGCTGGAAGCACAGGTGAACCACCTCAAAAGATTTTTTCATGGAGATATGCGGGATGCGCCTAAGACCTTTTTATATTACAATAAATTTTTTCAGAACCTTTTACTACCCCGCATTTTGACCCTGGTGGTTTTTTGTATCATCGGATTTGTTCTCGTAATGCAGGCTTTGTTCGGTATCCAACTTCTTTTTCCCGGCTGGCTGGCCTGGATGGCATTGA
>JAYVXJ010000915.1:0-2966 GCA_043785285.1 Chitinophagaceae bacterium | reverse complement strand
GGGAAACAGATTATTGGCGTTGAGCCGGAAATCCTGTGACAGATCTATGATGCGGATGTTTTTATCCAACGGATTTTCGGAAAGGAATTTTCTGGCTGCCCCGTGACCAACACACAGGAAAAGTGCGTCAATATCTTGTTGCAGCTGATCTGTAAAGGAGAGTCCGGTATCTCCGGCCAGGTCTTGATGCACACTGGAAATTTCCTTTCCGGCATTGCTCCTGCTTTGAACAAATACAATCTCGGCATGTGGATGCTGAACGAGTATTCTGATCAGTTCACCACCGGTATATCCTGCGCCACCACTAATGCCTATTCTGATTTTTTTCATTTCTCTGTATTGCTGATGTCATTGATCTTGTGAAAAATCGACGACTGGTTACCAAAAATCTTTGCAAAGCCTTTTACGTCATCTCCCGTCCAGCCATTATTCATTTCTCCATAAGATCCGAAGCGACTGCTCATCAGGTCATGCGGACTTTCCACGCCGGTTACGGTAAAGCGATAAGGTTCCAGCGTCACAAATACTTTTCCGGAAACTGTGGTTTGTGTATCCTCCAGAAATTTCTCAATATTGCGCATGGTAGGATCCAGCATCTGACCTTCATGCAGCCAGTTACCATACCAGGCACTCAGCTGATCTTTCCAGTATAGCTGCCATTTAGTAAGGGTATGCTTTTCCAGCAGGTGATGTGCTTTAATAATAATCAACGGGGCAGCCGCTTCAAAACCGACGCGGCCTTTAATTCCGATGATGGTATCTCCTACGTGAATGTCGCGGCCGATGCCGTAAGGCTGCGCAAGCGACTGTAAAAATTGAATGGCCTTTACGGGATGATCAAATCTTTTATCATTGATGACGAGGAGTTCTCCTTTTTCAAACTGCAGACTGATCTTCACCGGACTGCTGGATGAAACCGGTGTTGGCCACGCATTTTCAGGGAGATATTCGTTGGAAGTAAGGGTTTCTTTTCCGCCAACGGATGTTCCCCAAAGACCTTTATTGATACTGTATTGTGCTTTTTCGAAATTCATGTTCACGCCATGTTCTTTCAGGAAAGTGATTTCCTGATCCCGGCTGAGTTTCAAATCCCGGATGGGGGTAAGAATTTCCGCCTCTGGCACGATACTCTGGAATACCATGTCGAACCTGACCTGGTCGTTTCCCGCTCCGGTACTGCCATGCGCTACATAAGCGGCGCCGGTTTCCTGAACATATTTTGCTACAGCAATGGCCTGGACCATTCTTTCCGCGCTTACACTTAAAGGATACGTGGCATTCTTTAATACATTTCCGAAAATAAGATAACGGATACAGGATTGATAATAATCTTCCGTAACCTCTACAGATTGGAAAGAAGAAACGCCGAGTTGTTTTGCTCTTTCTTCAATAGCCCTGAGCTCTTCCCTGCTGAATCCGCCGGTATTTACCGTGAGGGCATACACTTCCAGTCCTTTTACCTTATTCAGGTAAAGGGCGCAGTACGTGGTATCGAGGCCACCACTATAAGCCAAAACCACTTTCTTGTTTTCTTTACGCATTGATCCCGGTCCGTTTTAGGTGGTGATTATTTAACCAGTTTTTCTTTTTTCCATTTGCTCATGCGCAATAAGCCGAGTTCCGCCAGTACCATATCTACTTTTTCCTTGCGGATCAGGTGTTTCAGCAGTCCCCATTGCTTGAACTTCATGAAACGTTCATAGAGCTTGCTTTTCTTTATAAAATCCCTCGATGTTTCTTCGGGTATACTGTGTTCCCCGGGATCATAAAGCATGGCCGTGCACATACAGTTTTTACGATCCTTGCTCATCAGGATCTCGTAGTTCACACAGCTTTTGCAGCCAGCCCAGAACGCTTCGTCCTGTGTCAGTTCCGAATAGGTAACCGGTTCATAACCGAGGTCGGAATTGATTTTCATCACGGCCAGTCCGGTGGTAAGACCAAAGATTTTGGCATCAGGATAATATTTCCGGCTGAGCTCAAAGATCTTTTTCTTGATCTTTTTAGCCAGTCCGCTTTTACGGAAGGAGGGCGCCACGATGAGTCCGGAATTGGCAACATATTCACCATGGCTCCAGGTTTCGATATAGCAAAAGCCTGCCCAGATATCGTCCTCAGTAAAAGCGATCACCGCTTTGCCTTCCCGCATTTTAGCCTTAATATAATCAGGACTTCTTTTTGCGATACCCGTTCCGCGGGCTTTTGCGGAAGATTCCATTTCATCACAGATGATCTGGGCAAAATCCTGATGAGAGGCGGTTGCAGTGAGTATTTTGAACTTTTGTTCTTGTTCCATTGAAAGATTACATGAGATAAGAAATGCCAATGACGGTGTCATTGATTAACTGACCCGCCTGGTTACGGGGCATAGGTCCTGACGGACTTCTATGGATAGTGTATATCAACGTCGTACCCAAAAGGGAATGGGACGGACAGAAAAAATAACGCACACAGGCGCTACAAAAAACCCACGCTTGTTGAAGGCGTGCAATACCATTCCGGTCAGGATTGATATGGGTGAGTTTTTTTTCATTTCAGGAGAAAAATGGGATGACTGATTTTTTTAACTATACAAAGAAACAGCTTTTTTATAAAGTGTGGGTAATATTTTGGTTAAAAATCTGAGGAATTAAACAATTTGACCATTTTAAAATTTGAAAATCCTTGCCCACCGGAGCTTTAGCGTAGGCGGGAGGAGAAAATTCCACGGTGTCCGGGAGTGAAATCCGGGTATCTGAGAGTTTGAAAATGGAACATCAGGGTCGTTCCGGAACGGAAATTGAATGAATGGCCGCTGCCATTTCTGCCAGCAGGGAAGCGTCTTTTTCTATGGCATTTCCGACGACCACCAGGTCTGCGCCCGCTTTGGCATTGAGGTAAACCTTTTCCGGGTCTTTGATGCCACCGCCGATCAGCAGGGGAATTTCGATGAAAGAAGAAACCAGCTGGATCATTTCCTCTGAAAT
>JAYVXJ010000914.1:0-2981 GCA_043785285.1 Chitinophagaceae bacterium | reverse complement strand
TACCTGGAATGGCGCAGAAGAAGGGCGAAAAATGCAGGAGAAGGTTATGGGATCGGGCATATCAATGAGCCTGAAGAAATGGCTTCTGACAAACTTCCACCGGGTTAACGCATCGTCAGTCGTATGTTGATATTTTTGCGATGACGCTTATCAAGACGGCATCCGTGTTTTTAATTATAGCATTGTATTATTTAACCGGCATTGTTTAATATTTCCCGGTTTATATTTTTCTATTGTATCCTGTATTGATAACAAACGGCGTGCATCAAATATTCATCTTTCTTAATCAATAAAGTAAAATGGAGAAATTAGGAATCCTTGGTTGCGGAACAATGGGTCATTCTATTGCTTTGACAGCGGCCTGGGCAGGTTTACCTGTTAAACTTCATGGAATAAATAGTGCAGAGACTGAAAAGGCGCAATTGGCGATAATAGATAAGCTAAGGATGCTTTCAGAGAATGGATTATTGGGCCTGGATACTATTGAAGCGATAAAAAACAGGATCAGCATTACACATTCCATTGATGAGGTAGCGGCTGTGTCATCGTTTATCATAGAGACTATTCCCGAAAATATAGAGATGAAAAGGGATCTTTTTGGGTTTCTTGATAAGGTATGCGAGCCAGAGGTGGTATTAGCCACGAACACTTCAGGGCTGAGTCCTTCCAGGATTGCTTCAGGTACATTGAATCCTCAAAGAATCGTAGCCACCCACTTCTGGAATCCTGCACATCTTATTCCGTTAGTAGAAGTTGTTCGGGGAGAAAAGACAAGCGATCAAACTGTAAAACGCGCTTTTGACTTGTTGAAATATATGAAGAAGAAGCCTATTGAAGTAAAAAAGGAAGCTCCGGGTTTCGTGGGGAATCGCCTGCAATTCGCACTTTTCAGAGAAGCGCAATATATTTTAGAACAAGGTATTGCTTCGAAAGAAGATATTGATGCGGCGGTGACCTATGGAATCGGACGAAGGCTTCCGGTAACCGGGCCGCTGGTTTCTGCCGACATGGGCGGGCTCGATGTTTTTTCGGCAATAGCCGATTATTTGTTTACTGATCTTAGTAACGCCAATTGCTCTTCGCCTGCCCTCAAAAAATTGGTGGAAGACAGGAAGTTTGGCGCCAAAACCGGTGAAGGATATTATACATGGGATAGTTCATTTCTTGAAAAGATGAATCAAAAAAGAGAAAAGGAGTTGATTCGTTTTTTGGTGCAGGACCCGGAAGGCGATAAGTAGCGTTATAGTATTCTTATTCGAAAGCTTAAATAGTATGATAATCAAGTAACAGAAGAAGTTAATCACCCGGCATTTTTCCATATTTCAATCTTATAGTTTTATCATTTGTTAATTCATTAAAAGTATGACAGCTTCATTGCTTTTTAATTCAACATGTATAATAGGAGAAGGGGCTTTCTGGCATAAGGAAAGAGATAGCTATTTTTGGGTGGACATGGAGAGCAGGTTATTATATGAATACAACTGTCAGCGGCGGGAGGTAAGGTCCTGGAGAATGCCATCCCGGGTATCCCTGATCATACAGGATGAAACAGGCGATATTTTCCTTTGCCTGCAGGGAGGGTTGGCAAAAATAAATTTAAATGACGGGTCGCTTCAATGGCTTCTGGATATTGAAAAAAATATACGCGGTAACCGTACCAATGACGGAGGTTGTGATAAGGAGGGAAGATTGTGGGTTGGAACGATGGAGCTCAATGGCGCAAAAGGCGCAGGTTCTTTATATGCTATCAGCAAAGGATGGCAGCTTAACAAAAAACTAAACAATCTTTCTATTCCTAATGGGTTGGTATGGTCGCCTGATAACAGGTATATGTATCACGTTGACAGCGCTTCGTCTTTTATAAAATCGTATTTTTTTGATGCATCTTCAGGAGAAATAACCTTTGCGAAAATAATCATACAGGTTCCGGAAGGGATGGGCGTTCCTGATGGCATGGCAATAGATGAGGAAGGGATGCTGTGGATAGCGCATTGGGGAGGATCATGCATAAGCCGGTGGGATCCTTTTACAGGCAGGTTAATCAATAAAGTTCCATTGCCGGCGCCGAATGTTTCTTCCTGCGCTTTTGTCGGCGAACGGCTCGACCAGTTGCTGGTTACTACTGCCCGCCAAAATTTATCGCAGGAAGATCTCCTGAAATACCCGATGAGCGGGCATGTATTTATAATCGATGATCCTGGCATAAGAGGCGTGAAGTTGAACAGAATGAAAATTTAAATTTCCGCTTAATTTATTAAGCGATTAATCATGTTTATTTTAAGCTAATGCAAAAAAAATTGCGCAGTCAAAATTGGTTTGGCAAGGAAGGAAAGGACGGATTTATTTACCGGGCCTGGATGAGGAACCAGGGAATTCCTTCTTATGAATTTGAAAATAAACCCGTAATTGGGATTTGTAACACCTGGTCGGAACTTACGCCCTGCAACGCCCATTTCAGGGAGTTGGCTGAATCTGTAAAGAGGGGCGTGCTGGAAGCAGGAGGATTCCCCGTGGAGTTCCCGGTTATGTCTTTGGGAGAAACCCTGATGAAGCCGACAACGATGCTTTTCCGGAATCTGGTTAGCATGGAGGTGGAGGAATCCATCCGGGCCAATCCCCTCGATGGCGTTGTTTTGTTATGTGGATGCGATAAAACCACCCCTGCCCTGGTCATGGGTGCCTGTAGTGTAAATCTGCCCAGTATTGTTGTTTCCGGTGGTCCCATGCTTACAGGAAAATATAAAGGCAGGGATATCGGTACCAGTGATATATGGCGTTTTGCTGATGACCTTCGTTCCGGATTGATGACGCAGGAAGAACTCAATGAGGCAGAGGCCGGCATGTGCCGCAGCCGGGGACATTGTGCGGTAATGGGAACGGCATCCTCCATGGCCTGTATGGTGGAAGCCCTTGGTCTATCCCTTCCCGAAAATGCGGCCATCCCTGCGGCTGACTCAAATCGGAAAGTATTGGCCCGGTTG
>JAYVXJ010000913.1:0-2982 GCA_043785285.1 Chitinophagaceae bacterium | reverse complement strand
AATTGGCAGCTTCCGGATTTTCTTCCACTGTGCTTTCCTCATCAAGTTGGGTGATTGCGGCGATACCATCTCCTTCATCCAGTCGGATCAGTTTCACGCCTTGCGTTGCTCGTCCGAGTTCACTGATTCCGTTCACAGGCATACGAATGGTAATGCCCGATTTGCAGGTAATCATCAGGTCTTCTTTTTCGGTCACATCCAGAATTCCTACAAGCTTCCCGGTTTTTTCAGTAACGTTTATAGTCTTTACTCCTTTCCCACCCCTGTTCGTTACCCGGTACTCATCTACAAGTGTTCGTTTTCCATATCCGTTTTCGCTAACAACCAGTACAGTCCTGGATTTATCGACTTTATTGACACATATCATGCCAATCACTTCATCCAACGTATCATCCACTTCTATGCCTGTAACGCCGATTGCGCCACGCCCCGTGGGTCGAACTTTTTCTTCCGGGAAACGTATGGCACGACCAGATTTTACGGCCATCATGATCTCGCAATTGCCGTCGGTTAACCGGGCGTCCAGCAGATGATCATTCTCCAGAATGGTTATGGCATTCACCCCATTCTGACGGGGACGGCTGAAATCTTCCAGCATGGTTTTTTTAATAATCCCGCGCTTGGTGCAAAGCACAATAAAATGACTGTTTAAAAATTCATTGTCTTTAATATCCTTCACATCTATGATCGCCTTTATTTTATCATCCGGAGGAATCTGGATCAGGTTTTGAATGGCTCTTCCTTTACTTACCTTATCGCCTTCCGGAATCTGATAAACATTCAGCCAGAAACACCTTCCCTTCTCCGTAAAAAAAAGCAGGGTGTGATGAGTGGAAGCTACAAATAAATGTTCAATATAATCTTCCAGCCGGGTTTTTCCACCACTGGCTCCTCTTCCACCCCGGCGTTGCTGGCGGTATTCTGTAGCCGAAGTTCTTTTGATATAACCAAGATGAGATATAGTAATCACTACGTCTTCTTCTTTGATCAGATCCTTAATCTGCATTTCATCGTCGAGATACGTGATTTCCGTTTTCCGTACATCCCCAAATTTCTCCTTTATTTCCAGCAGCTCTCCCCGGATTACGCCAAACCGCTTTCCTTCATCCTGTAATAAATCTTTCAGATAAGCAATCTGCTTCATCAGTTCATCAAACTCACTCCGGATTTTATCACGCTCCATTCCGGTAAGTCTTTGCAAGCGCAGTTCCAGAATGGCTTTAGCCTGGATCTCACTGAGTCCCCAGCCGGCATTAACGAGATTTTCTTTTGCCAGGTCAGGTGTTGCAGATGATCTGATGAGGGATATAACTTCATCCAGGTGATCCAGTGCAATCAGATATCCCTGAAGGATGTGCGCCCGCTTTTCCGCTTCCCGGAGTTCAAACTGTGTGCGGCGGATAACTACTTCATGGCGGAATTCAACGAATTCCGTGATCATCTCCAGTACATTCAACGTTTTCGGCCGGCCTTTCACCAGCGCCACGTTATTTATTCCATATGAAGTCTGAAGTTCTGTATGTTTAAATAACTGATTAATGACCACATTCGCCACGGCATCCCGTCGTAAATCAATTACGATCCGGGTACCTTCTTTTTCATTGGATTCATTGTTCACATGCGTAATGCCTTCAATGGTCTTATCATTCACTAACTGACCGATCCGGTCGCATAGTCCGTCCCGGTTAACCTGATAAGGAACTTCGGTGATGATGATCTGCTCCCTTCCGCTGGGTTTGGTATCCACATGTAGTTTTCCCCGGAGGACCGCGCGACCGCGTCCGGTATGCATAGCCAGCTTGACGCCTTCCATTCCATAGATCACACCACCGGTTGGGAAATCAGGCGCTTTTACATACTGCATCACTTCCTCTATCGTAATATCTCTTTTGTCAATGTAGGCAACGCAGCCATCAATCACTTCAGACAGATTGTGGGGGAGAATATTGGTAGCCATACCTACGGCGATTCCACTTGCGCCATTGATCAAAAGTTGCGGAATGCGGGAAGGAAGAACAACTGGTTCCGTCAGCGAATCATCAAAATTCGGCTTAAAATCCACCGTTTCTTTTTCAATATCTTCCAGCATGCTTTCTGCAAGCCGGTGCAGTCTGGCTTCTGTATACCGCATAGCCGCAGGTCCGTCACCATCCTGACTTCCGAAATTTCCCTGCCTGTCCACCAGCACATACCGGATACTCCATTCCTGAGCCATGCGAACCATGGTATGATAAATGGCAGCATCGCCATGAGGGTGGTATTTACCCATTACCTCACCCACGATACGGGCTGCTTTTTTATACGGCCGGTTACTATTATTACCGAGTTCCTTCATCCCAAAGAGGATTCGGCGATGAACCGGTTTTAGCCCGTCGCGCACGTCGGGCAGCGCTCTGCTCACAATAACCGACATAGAATAATCTATGTAGGCCGTCTTCATTTCCTCTTCAATGTTTATAGGAATAATCCGGTTATTATCCTGCGTTTCCTCCGGTATAATTTGTTCTTCCATAGTATTCAAAAATCCCTGTAAAATACTTGCTTTTACAAGGCCACAAAGGTAATGGAATCAGGAGGCATTGACCAATAAGAAAGGGTCTATTTTCTACCTATTCCAGCCAGGCGCCTTTTACCCGGTCGCCTTCCACTTCCACGAAAATATGCTCCTGGAGCGTTGTGGCAACGGACAATCCCACATAATCAGGTTTTACCGGAAAGGCATTATGGCTTCGCTCCACAAGCACCAGTGTCTGTACCTTTTTCAGATCCGTATCCAGGAATGGTTTTAAAGCATACAGCAGGGTTTTACCGCTGTTAGACACGTCGTCAATCAACAGGATGACCTTATTCCGGAAAGAGATCTGTTTATCCAGGGTAACCGTTTGTGGTTTGTTTTTATCCAGACTAACAGTCAGCAGTTCGGTGGATAGTGTTGAGATCTCTTTCAGAAGCGTCTGCATGTTCCGGGCAATCACGCTTCCT
>JAYVXJ010000912.1:0-2995 GCA_043785285.1 Chitinophagaceae bacterium | reverse complement strand
AACAGGTATTTATATATTCAAAACACAATTTCAAAATGACTCATTCCTTCCGTTTTCGGCCATCCCTTTTATATGCAGGTATCTTCTTAGTTATCCTATCTGGCTGCCACGATAAAACGCAATCCACTTCCGGAGGAGTGAACGCATCAGACGCCCTCTCCACATTGCAGGTTGCAGATGGATTTAAAATAGAAATGATCGCATCAGAGCCAATGATTTCAGATCCTGTGGATATGGAAATTGATGAATACGGGCACCTGTATGTTGCTGAAATGCACGGCTATCCCCTGGATAAAAGCGGTAGTGGGAACATTGTAATGCTTGCCGACACGAATGGAGACGGAATTATGGATAAACGCACGGTTTTTAAGGACGGTCTCGTGCTTCCTACGGGGATCCTGCGGTGGAAAAAGGGAATATTGGTAACAGACTCGCCTAACCTACTTTATCTGGAAGATTCGGACAATGATGGTAAGGCAGACATAGTGGATACGGTATTGACCGGGTTTGGCCTGACCAATCCCCAGCATAATCTGAACAACCCTGTTTACGGGCTGGATAACTGGATTTATGCTGCGCATGAAGGCGTTGTAAAAACCCGGGATTATATGAAGGAATTTGGAGACGAGGGAAAAGAAATTTATTATCCTTCCAACCCGACTGCTGTCCGTCTGCCGCAAAATGCCAATGGACGATCTATCCGCTTTCGCCCTGACCGCACCAAACTTGAAATGTTATCCAGCCGTTGCCAGTTTGGTCAGACCTTTGATCAATGGGGGCATTGGTTTGGTTGCAACAACTCCAACCAGGGTTATCAGGAGTTGATTGCGAACCGGTATTTCGAACGTAATCCCAATCTTCTCGTTTCAGATGCGGTGCAATCCATGTCGGATCATCTCGACGCTGCCGAAGTATTTCCTACCACAACGAATCCTGACCGGCAATTGCTTACCAATGTAGGCGTGATGACTTCGGCCTGTGGGCTCACAGCGTATATGGGAGATGCCTTTCCGGCCCCGTTTAATAAAAATATAACTTTCGTTGCCGAACCGGTAAGCAATCTTGTTCACGTCGATGTACTCAGGGATAGCGGGGCAAGTTTTGTCGCCAGCCGCATTTTTCCCAATAAGGAATTCTTTACCTCCACGGATGCCTGGTCCCGGCCGGTAAATATGTATGTGGGACCAGATGGTGCGCTCTATATATTGGATTACTACAGGAGGGTTATTGAATCCCCCGAATGGATGTCCGCAGAAGTTGTCGCGGCCGGTGGCCTGTATGATGGCTCAGACAAGGGACGGATATACCGTATCACTCCCACCAACGGGAAAAAAGCAGACTGGATGAAAGGTCTTCATTTAGGGGATGCGAAAAATGAAGCATTAGTAGAAAATCTTTCTAATTCAAATTCCTGGTGGAGAATCAATTCCCAGCGTTTATTGGTAGACCGTGCAGACAAGGCTGCAATACCGGCCCTTGTTAAAATGGCAGCCAATCCTGCTTCTGCCATGGGCAGGCTACATGCGTTATGGACCCTGGAAGGAATGGGAGAACTGAAACCGGAACTGATCATGGATGCTTTCAAGGATACGGTAGCCGGGATCCGGGAGAATGCGATCAAGTTGGCTGAACTCCACTTATCCGCTTCGCCGGAATTGGCAAAAGCGTTATTACTCTTACCGGCCGACCCAAACGCCAAGGTGCGGCTCCAGTTGCTTTTGACCTTAGGCTTTTTAAATACGCCGGAATCTTCCAAGGCCAGAAATAACCTGTTGTTTACCGATATAAACGATAAATGGGTTCAGATTGCCGCTCTATCCGCTTCTTCCTCGCAGACAGGACCTTTACTGCAGGTGATACTTGAAAAGTTTCGTAACGATATTCCGGCATACGCTTCATTGGTTCAGCGATTAACCGCCATGATAGGAGGAAGCGATCGCGCGGAAGTCATTCACAGGCTGATTCAAAAATCTACGACGGTGCAATCCGCTAAAACGCAGGCCTGGCAGGCAGCAATATTGAAAGGCCTGGCTCAGGGAATGAAAAACAGAAAGTCGCCCTTGTCTGTTTCCGAGCCCGATCAAAAGCTGCTTGTTAAAACTTTTTTTGAAAGTCCGTCAGATGACTTGCGACAGGCGTCCTTTCAACTGTTGAAAACAAATGGGATATCAGACGAATCTCTGAAAACGGCCTCTGTTGCCAAAGCTGCATCAATTGCAGGCGATACGAAGCTGGCGGATAATAGGAGAGCTGATGCAATAGATTTTATATCTCTTGGTGATGCTGCTGTTCATCTTCCTTTCCTGGAAAAATTACTTGTTCCCCAGGAACAGCCGGCTATCCAGTTGGCTGCTTTGAGAACAATAAATAGTATACCATCTACTGCTGGCTGTGAATATTTGATACAACAATGGCCGGTTCTGACCACAGAAATAAGAGACGCCGCGATAAGTGTGTTTATGGCTGACACGGCGAGAATAGCGCTGCTGATAGATGCTTTGGAAAAAAATAAGATACAAACCAGCAGTGTGAGTTTTAACACGAGTGTTGGGCTGATGCAGGTCCGGGATGAAAAGCTGCGTATGCGTACACGAAAATTATTTACAAAGAATGCACAGCAGGCAAAAAATGTTAACAAAGAATACCAGGCTGCCTTGGAATTAAATGGAGATCCGGTAAAGGGCAAACAGGTGTACGTGCAAAACTGCGCCATTTGTCACCAGGTCAGAGGAAAGTTTGGCGTATTGTTCGGCCCGGATCTGGGAACTATTCACAACTGGAAAAAAGAAGATATCATGGCGAATATACTTGATCCGAACCTCTCTATATTGGCCGGATATGATCTTTGGCAAATAGAACTGAACAGCGGTGAATCCCTGCAGGGAATTATTTCAACTGAAACGTCTACGGCGATCACGCTAAAAAATAATGGAAAACTGGACAGAACAATCAATCGTCAGGATATTAAGTCATTAAAATCGCTCCGCATTTCTCC
>JAYVXJ010000911.1:0-3000 GCA_043785285.1 Chitinophagaceae bacterium | reverse complement strand
ATGAAGTACTCTATTCCTTTGGGTGTTTCACGTGGAACAGTAGGGGAAGTACAGATTAAGATATTCATCTTCCTTTGACCTCATCAGGGCCTCTTCTTTTTCGGACTTGTCCTTATAATGACAAAGATGAAGAGCGCCATGAAAAATTACCCGGTGCATCTCTAATGGAAAGGGAATCTCCTGGTCTTTAGCATTTTCCCTGACCCGGTCCACGCTTATGTAGATCTCCCCTGAAATCTCCCTGCTTTTAGGTGTTGAAAAGGGAAAGGTCAGAATGTCTGTGTAAAAATCATGGTTCAGAAATTTCCGGTTAAGGCCTAACAGATAGCCATCGTTACAAAAAACAAAGGAAAGTTCGCTTAAGCTGTGGTTTTCCTTATGAAAAAGGGCAATGATAAAAGCCTTGAGCTTTTTCCGATCAGAAAGCTTAAAAGAGACTAAAAAATGAAAGTTAATCCGGGTGCTGGGTTGCGTCATGCCATTTCCAAAAATCGTACAGTTGATTCAGAGAACAAAGCTACTTTTGTTCCTACACATGAAACGACTTTCGGAGTTAAGGACCGGATCAAAAGCCAGAATTCATTCATTCGAAAAAAATGATGTATTCCTGAAATTAATGGAAATGGGCTGTGTTCCAGGAGAGATCATTAAAGTGGAAAAGATAGCGCCCCTCGGTGATCCAATATCGATAGCGGTGGCGGGGTATCATCTCAGCCTACGGTTAGATGAGGCCGAAAACATCTTTGTTGACCCTATCTTTTCTTAATATATTAATAAAAATTAATACGCAGCTCTTTCAGCTATAATTAATTGATTCACAATTTGTTATATGAAGATTGGCCTATATTTCGGCTCTTTTAACCCTGTCCATCACGGTCATCTCATCATTGCGAATCACGTTGTTCAGTCAACGGATCTGGACCAGGCCTGGTTTATCGTATCTCCACAGAATCCGCTTAAGCCGGCAAAGGGTCTTCTTAACGAATATAACCGGTTATTCCTGATTAAAGCAGCTATTGAAGGAGAAGATCAGTTAAGGGCCTCCGATATAGAATTCAAATTACCCCGGCCTTCTTATACTATCGATACCCTTACTTATATCGGAGAGAAATACCCTCAACATGAATTTTCAATAATTATGGGGAGTGACGGGTATCAAAACCTTTCTAAATGGAAAAACTATGAGCAACTGTTGAAAAGTGCTCCGTTTTATATTTATATCCGGGTGGGATATGAATCTCTGCCGGAATACCCGGGAGCACGTGCTTATATTTTAGACGCACCCTTATTGCAGATTTCGGCTACCCATATCCGGGATATTCTTAAGGAAGGGAAATCAATCCGGTATCTGGTTCCGGATGTGGTTAAAGAAGAAATAGAACGGAATCGATATTATTTATAAAGGCTCCAGTTTTTTTCTTTCTTTCCGCGGAAGTGATTTTATCACCAATAAATAAGAAGCGTCTATCATTTCCAGAATGATTCGTGTGGGAACATGGCCATTCAAAATGACGGTATTCCAATGTTTCTTGTTCATATGAAATGCAGGAATCACGGATGCATATTCTTCACGGAATGCTTCGGCCTGTTCCGGATCACACTTCACATTGAATTGCAGCGGAACATCATCCAAAGCGAGTAACAAAAATATTTTTTCGCGCACTTTAAAAACCAAGGTCGATTCTCCAAAGGGAAAAGATTCCTTTACGGCTTTTTTCTTCAGGCAATAATTTCTGATGATCTCCAGATCCATATCAGGCCAAATGTTTTACATTTAGGAAAGTTCCGAAAAAATTGCCAAATATGAGATCCCTCTTTGGTTGTCTGTTCATTCTTTTTCAACAGACCCTTCCTGCTCAGTCTTATCAAAAAATTCACGCTAAAGCGATTCTTGTTGACACGCACAATGATTTCCTGAGTAAAGCGGTGGAGGATCATTATGGGTTTGATGCCAACCTTCAGGGTATAACGCATTCTGATCTGACCAGAATGAAAAAAGGCGGTGTTGATGTACAGGTCTTTTCTATTTTTTGCGATGAACATTATGGCAAGGGTTCTGCTTTTGCCTTTGCCAACCGGGAATTGGATTCTCTCTATGCCGTTGCCGGCCGGAATCCGGATCGCATGCAGATTGTTTATTCTTATAAGGAACTGATGGATGCGGTTAAGCATCATAAGCTGGCTGCACTATCCGGTGTGGAAGGGGGGCATATGATGGAAGACAATTTATCTTATCTGGATAGTTTTTACAAAAGGGGTGTACGGTATATGACGCTGACCTGGAACAATAGCACGTCCTGGGCCACTTCTGCTGCCGATGAAAGCAAACATTCCTTTATTGTAACGCCATATGGGTTGACTGATTTTGGAAAGCAGGTGGTGAAAAAAATGAATGAACTGGGTATGCTGATTGATGTTTCCCACACAGGTGAAAAAACTTTTTGGGAGGTGATGCAAACCACAACCAAACCCATCGTCGCATCTCATAGTTCGGTGTACGCGATTTGCCCGGTTTTCCGCAACCTGAAAGACGATCAGATTAAAGCCATAGCAAAAAACGGCGGCGTTATACAGGTAAATTTTTATTCCGGATTTATTGACAGCATGTATATGCCGCGGATAAATAATTTTTTAAAACTTCATCAGGCAGAACACGATTCATTAGTCAGTCTTAAGAAACCGGAGTATGCGATGCTGGATTATTTATTTACCCATTATAAGAAAGAGCTGCAAAGTCTCCGGCCTCCCTTGTCCTTGCTTATTGACCACATCGATTATATCGCGAAGCTGGTGGGTGTGGATTACGTGGGACTGGGTTCTGATTTCGACGGTATCGAATCTGCACCAGAGGGATTGGATGGCGTGGAAGATTATCCGAAAATTACAGAAGCCCTTGTTCAACGCGGATACAGCAAGAAAGATATATTCAAGATTCTCGGAGGGAATTTTTTACGGGTCTTAAAAGCGAACGAAGTAAATCCCTGAAGCAGTTCATTATTG
>JAYVXJ010000910.1:0-9772 GCA_043785285.1 Chitinophagaceae bacterium | reverse complement strand
CATTAACTGCACGCGATGCATTGATAGAATGGCAAAAAGTAGTAAACAGCTACAGGCTCCGGTTGCTGATTGAATTAAGCAAACGAGCGGTTGATAATGCCGATTTAAATGTGGCGCAGCAATTTGCCACCCTATATAATAATCCAACAACCTATCCCATTTTCACCAGTAATGCAGACAACCTGCAATATGTTTATAACAATACTTATAACTACTATCCTGATAACTTTACCAATCTGGGTAATAACCAAATTCGGTTGAACCTGGCGGCAACCCTCGAAACCACACTGGGTCAATTAAATGATCTGCGGTGTATGGTTTTAGGGGAACCTGCGCGGGGATTAGGATTTAGTGATACTTCTTATCAATCTTTTGTCGGTGCGCCTTCGGGCATGGACTTAAGTACAATGAACGCTTTGATCAATTCGGGATTAAAGGATTCAAAATTATCTTTATATAACAGGAATCATTTTTACAGCCAGGGAAATTTTGCAGGTGAACCAACTTATATTCTCAGCTACCCGGAAGTATGTTTCTGTATTGCAGAGGCTATGAACCGTGGATGGATAACCGGCAATACCGAACAATGGTATCAAAACGGGGTTACCTCCCAATTCGCATTTTATGGTATTGTGGATGGGGTTAATACGGTTACCTTGCAGGCAGCATCAGGCGCTGAAATCCCATATAGTGTTCATTTTTATTATAGTGATTATTTTAATCAGCCGGCAGTTAAATATGCAGGAGATAATGCACAGGGCCTGAATCAAATTCTTTTACAGAAATATTTGGCTTATGCACGTAATTCTGGTTATCAGGCATATTATCAATGGCGTAGAACAGGCGTTCCCGTTTTTAATGCCGGCCCGGGTACAGGTAACGGTGGAGTGATCCCAAGAAGATGGCAGTATCCTGGTAATGAAATAACAGCTAATGCAACGAACTATCAGGCAGCATTACAGTCGCAATATGGGGGACAGGATGATATTAATCAAGACGTATGGTTAGTTAAATAGATAGTAATGAAGATCCTGCATTATGGGATGCTGCCAATCAAACAGGAATAACTGCGTTGCAGGTAAATCATCCAAAAGAATTAATTGAATACTTGAACAATAGAAAACTTAGGTAATAACAACTATTCTGAATAAATAAAGATTTTATGAATCAGGAAGATGCCATCCGCATTGCAGAGGAGATACTTGATCTGTACAAAAATTATGGCGGGGAAGAATATGCCGGTGAAAAAGTTACCCAGCTGGAGCATATGGTTCAGGCCGCACAACTGGCGCGCGTCCAGGGCTATGATGATGAAATTGTTCTTGCTGCTTTCCTGCATGATGTGGGTCATATTGCTGAAAAAGTTACGGAAGGAAACGCCATGGACGGGTTTGGTATTAAAGACCATGAAGCCATCGGCGCCAGGTTTCTGGCGGAAAGAGGATTCTCGTTCCGGATTTCCCGGCTGGTAGGTTCTCATGTGGCCGCGAAAAGATACCTCACACAACGGGACCCTGCCTATTATGACCAGCTTTCGGAAGCCAGCAAAAGCACGCTGGAATTCCAGGGTGGAAGAATGTCAGAAGAAGAGGCAGACCTTTTTGAAGAAGATCCCCTGTTCCGTGAAATCATACAGATGAGGCGTTGGGACGAAGCAGCCAAAATTGAAAATCAACCATTACCTGGTTTAAACCCTTTCCGGGAAATGATTATTTATCATCTCCGGTCTCAACCTGAATAACATGATCAAACCCGGATTAGTTGTCTTTGATATTGCCGGAACCACGGTGCGTGACAAAGGAAATGTGGCCTGGGCATTTATGGATGCGTTTACAGATTCCGGTTATGTCATTTCCCGGGAAGATGCACAACAGGTCATGGGATATAAAAAATCTGATGCGATCCGTATCCTGCTCCGCCAAAAAGGCGAAGACGCTTCGGATCAGGCGGTGGTAGAAAAAATCCACGATGCTTTTAATGACAAAATGATCCGCTTCTATAATTCAACCCCTGACCTTAAACCTTTTGAAGACACGGAAAATCTTTTTGATTGGCTACGGGAGAGAAAGATCCGTATAGCCCTGAACACCGGATTCAGCAGCCCGATCACTGAAACCATCCTGAACCGCCTGCACTGGAAAGCAGCTGAAACCATAGATGCGGTGGTTTCCAGCGATGAGGTAGAGCATGGGCGGCCCGCTCCGGATATGATATTTAAAATCATGGACCTCCTGCATATTACGGATCCGCTTTCCGTGGTTAAAATAGGAGACACGGAGTCGGATATTGCGGAAGGCCGTCAAGCCGGTTGCGGGCTTGTTGTGGGAGTTACTACCGGGGCTTATTCCAGGAAACAACTCGAAAAATATCAACCCGATCACATCATTGATCACTTGGAATGGCTGAAGGGAATTTTAAACCTGGCTTCTTGACACAAGATATAACGGTTAACAACACCCGTAGTACAAAAAGGGTGGCCCTGTTTGCGGCGATAGTCACTTTCCTGGCCTATGCCACGGTGTATGGTTTCAGGAAAGGGTTTACGGTTTGCAGCTTTGAAGGCATGAGTTATGCCGGCATCAGTTACAAGGTTTGGCTGGTGATCAGTCAGGTACTCGGCTATGCCTGCAGCAAGGTTTATGGAATCCGTTTTATTTCGGAACTTAAAAAAATGGGCAGGGGAAAACTGATCCTGGTCTTAATAGGCATCTCCTGGCTTGCTCTTTTCCTGTTTGCACTGGTTCCGGCACCATGGAACATCCCCTTGATGTTTATCAATGGGTTTCCCCTGGGGATGATCTGGGGAATTATTTTTTCTTATGTTGAAGGCAGGCAGGCAACTGATTTTATTGGTGCGGCGCTTTCTGTCAGCTTTATTTTTTCTTCGGGTTTTGTAAAGACCAGCGCGGAGTTCGTCAGGATGAAATTCGGGGTGACTGAGTTCTGGCTACCGTTTGTGACCGGATTGGTATTTGTTATTCCGCTGGTCGTATTTGTTTTTTTACTGGAAAGAATTCCACCCCCTTCGGAAGAGGATAAAATCGCCAGGACCATCCGGCCCCCGATGTCGGCGGAGAAAAGAAAAGAATTTATCCGGATGTTTTTACCGGGATTGATCGCTGCCATTTCCATCTATGTTTTTGCCACGCTCTTCCGGGATATCCGGGACAACTTCATTGCCGATATGTGGAATGAAAATGGTTACGGCAATCAACCAGCACTCTTCACCAAAACAGAAACGCCCATTACCGTGATCCTGCTGATCCTCATGGGCAGCATGATTCTTGTACGGAACAACCTGAAAGCTTTGGTCTATACGCATTATATCATCATTGCCGGATTCCTGATTACGGGTATCACCAGTATGCTTTTTCTCCAGGGCCATCTCTCTGCGTTCTGGTGGCTTACCCTGGTCGGACTTGGTTTATACACAACCTATATACCCTTCAACTGCATATTTTTTGAACGGCTCATCGCAACTTTTAAATTTCCGGGAAATGTGGGTTTTCTGATTTATGTGGCGGATTCTTTCGGTTATCTTGGTAGTGTGGTGGTGCTCATCAGCAAGGAAGTGCTCCGGGTAAAATTGAAATGGACAGGTTTTTATTCCCATGCGGTGATAGGCCTTTCCGTGCTGGGTATTGCAGGCGCCATCCTTTCCCTGATGTATTTTTCTTCCAAATATAAAAAACAAGAGGTGACTCATGCCTGATCGATCAGCTATTGTTATCGGGGCGGGAATTGTAGGGCTGGCCACTGCGCGGGCCCTTGCCCTGCAAGGGTTTCAGGTAGATGTGTTCGAACGTTCGCGGATTGCATCGGGTGCATCCATCCGGAATTTCGGTATGGTATGGCCGGTTGGGCAGCCAACGCGGAAATTATATGAACGCGCCATCAGGACCCGGAATATATGGAAAGAAATGGCGCCGGAAGCAGGCATCTGGCATGATCCGGTGGGAAGTCTTCATACCGCGTATCAGGATGATGAATGGATAGTGCTACGTGAACTTTATGAAATTTTTATGCAGCATGGCAGGCCAGTGGAATTGATGAACGCCGATACTGTTCAGCAGAAGTCATCCATTGCTTTAGCGCAAGGATGCAAAGGTGGATTATTCAGCTATGATGAGTTGATCGTGGATCCCCGGCAAGCGCTTGCAAAACTTCCGGCATATCTGAATGCAAAATGGAATATCCATTTTCATTGGGGACAGACCGTAACAGAAGTGCATGGGCAAACTATTCATATGGCCGGTAAAAAATTTTCTGCGGATCTGTTGTTTATTTGCAATGGATCAGATTTTGAAACGTTGTATCCGGAACAGTTTTCCAAATACCCGATTACTAAATGCAAACTCCAGATGATGCGTTTTGTTCAGGAAGATGTAAGCCAGCGTATTGGCCCCGCACTTTGCGGGGGATTATCCTTAATTCATTATACTGGTTTCAAGGCGGCACCCTCCTGGGAATTGCTTCAGCAAAGAGTTGCGCAAACCATGCCTGAATATATTCAAAACGGCATACATGTAATGCTGTCGCAAAATGAGATGGGCGAACTTACTATCGGTGATTCGCATGAATATGGTTTGTCGCCGGATCCATTCGATAAACAACGGATCAATCAATTGATTCTGGAATATCTCCAAACATTTGCTTCTTTAAAAAATGCCCGGCAAACAGAAAGCTGGAATGGCGTGTATGCCAAGCTGACCAATGGGGAAGCTGATCTTTTTGATTCGCCGGAGGAAGGCGTATTTGTTCTCACTGCAACCGGCGGGGCAGGGATGACCTTATCCTTCGGACTGGCAGAAGAGCGTGTGGCTTCAGTCCTTTCTTGAGTCCAGTGTGAATCCAATGGAAGTGCCTACATCCGGCGTGCTTCGCACATGAATAGCCTGACCATGTGCTTCAATGATGTGTTTGCAGATGGCCAATCCCAGGCCGGTACCCCCTTTATCACGGCTTCTGGCGGAATCGGTACGGTAAAATCTTTCGAAAATACGGGTAAGGTGTTCTTCCTCGATGCCTATGCCATCATCCGTAATTTCTATCAGCACGTGTTTCCCGTCGGTATTATACACGCTGGCGGTGATATTGCCATTGAGTTTACCGTATTTGGATGCATTTTCAACGAGGTTAAGCAGCACCATTCTTATTTTTTCCTTATCGGCAAAAACCGAAATGGGATATTCACATCCTTTCTTGATCCCGGTGCGCAGATTTTTATCCTGCATGGTAATGGACAGCGTTTCGAACACTTCGCGGATCAGATCCTGGATGATAAAATTTTCTTTAAACAATAATTGTTCACCGCGTTCCAGTTTAGAGATCTCATCCAGATCATTCACCAGGTTTACCAGCCGGTTCACATTCTTTTCTGCATTTTCCAAAAAACGCTTACGCACATTCAGGTCGTCCATTGCGCCATTCAGCAGGGTATCCACATAACCCTGGATAGCAAAAATGGGTGTTTTGAATTCGTGTGAAAGATTCTGAAGAAACTCTTTTCGGAAGGCCTCATTCTTACGAAGCAATTCAATTTCTTCCGTTTGCCTGTTTCCCCATCTTTCCACATCTTCCCGCACTTCATCAATACTTTTCTGAGGAAGGATATATTTAAAATATACTTCTTCTTTGCGGGTAGCCTTGGTTTGATAAATGAATTTATAAATCAGTTTGATCTTCCGGTAAATGAATTTTTCCAGGGTGAACTGGATGAGGGCATAGCTTCCGATAAACACCAGCACCAGCGAACCCAGTCCGTATTTCCAATTGGATGTTAGAATAAAAATCCCGAGCGCTACCAACACAGAAAGTACAATCGCCGTGAAGGCGGACAATTGCTTTGGAGAAAGATTCTGCGCGCTAAACATTTCTTTAATTGACAAACTTATATCCAACACCCTTTACCGTGTAGATGCAATCGAGCCCGAGTTTCTGGCGGATCTTACGGATGTGCACGTCAATGGTGCGGTCACCCACGATCACGTCATTACCCCAAACCTGGTTGAGGATCTCGTTACGCAAAAATACTCTTCCCGGACGGGAAGCAAGCAAGTGAAGTAATTCAAATTCTTTTTTTGCCAGCACCACCTGGCGGTCATCTACCGTCACTTCAAATTTTGACGGATCTATAGTCAGGTTTCCTCTTCTTAACACTTTTTCTGAAGACTCCTTATTAGACCGGCGGAGCAGGGCACCCACGCGGCTGATCAGCACTTTGGGGCTAACGGGTTTATTCACATAATCATCGGCGCCGCTTTCCAGCCCCTTGATATGAAACCCTTCATCATTCAACGCCGTGAGCATAAGGATCAGGGTTTCGTGAAACATAGGCTGGGTGCGCAGGATCTCGCAAACTTCCATTCCGCTCTTTTTGGGCATCATGATATCCAGGATGATCAGGTCCGGCCGCGTAGTTTTTGCCTTGATCAGCGCATCATCTCCATCCTTTGCCGTAGTAACCTCATAACCTTCCCGCTCCAGATTGTACTGAAGCACTTCCAGGATGTCCGGCTCATCATCCGCAATCAGAATTTTTTTGCCTTTGGCATCCATTAATAAATTATTTACGCAAACCTAATAGAAATATAGCATTAGATCCGGGAATCCGGTCAAGTTTACAATTTATTAATACAAAAGACCCGGAATGCCTTATTTAGTCAGCGTTTTCTTAGGGCTTGCGCTTACGGGAAATGGCTGTATTTTTGTCTGCCCTGTTCAGTCGCTTTTAATATGAAAAAATTCATTCGTTTCGCAATTCTTCCGTTTGTTCTCTTTCCTACCCTGACGGCTTTGGCTCAAACGACCATCCCTCCGTTTAAAATTCAACAGGAGCGAAAGTTGTGGCACGACAATATTGACCGGGAACAAAAGCGTTTACTGGCGCTTGATGGAAAATCAGATAGCATCATCCAGGTTTCAAAAGATGAAAATGTGAACCTCGAGATCGCCGATGTAATGATCCGGCAGGTGGATGGCCTTCAGGAAAAGATCGAACTGGATTCCACCCTGAACGGACAGATGAAAATTAAAAACCTGCGCTCGCTCGAATCCATGCTGAAAGGGTATAATAATCATTACCGTCAGAAAGATTTCCCGGCTTCTATGGCTCCCGCTTTATTTGATGCATTTATCCAGGCAATGAATCTGGACCGCCGCAATAAAAGTATTGAACCCGTTATTGCTGAAAATAGCTACGGTATAGGTAAAATTCTGGTGGAATGTTTTTTATTACCCACTGAAAATCCAGGTGTGAAAGACTCCCGCATCCTGCTAATCCGTAAATATTGTGAGTTGCATCCGGATCAGATCTTTACTATTCTCAGTAATAATCCCGGATTCCCTTTTGCCGACAGCCTCATCATCACCGGCGGAAAGTACAATATCCGGAAGCTGTATGATTATGCTTCGGGCAATACGGTTTTATCTTCGCGCATCCGCAATAGTACCGATTCCCTCATCAGCACAGTAGCCAAAATAGCCGCCAGTCGCAGTGGCCAGCTTTATCTTCCCTTTCTGGATAACATTCTTCATCACCGGATTGCGATTGAAGAGATCAATAAAGTAAAAGAGGACAACCTGAGTTATTTTCGTTTGCTGGTGAAAACCAGACTCGATTATGTGGAACGTATGCTGCCGCCACTGAAGGACACTGCTGTAGAAATGGAAGCGCTTACCCGTATGCTGGAAAGCAAAGGGAAAGATGTATTTGTAAGAGAAATCAATGCCCTGCATGATAAACCGGCTTCCGAACGGTTTAAAATCCTGGATCCGCTTACCCCATCCGAATTGTATTACCTGGTAGTGCTGAGTGAAGATGAAATTTATACGTCCAGTTATCTGGGCGTGTACGACCGTATTTTTCAACGCATGCAGGTTCCCCGGGGGGATAGTCTGATCATAGCCATGCATGGCGATTATTTCCGGAAATTCATCAAAATGGCTGCGGCCTATAATAAGCTGGATCATTTTCTGGCTACCATGGATAAGGATAATGCAGCTACTATCATGAAAGCTTTTATCATCGGGCTCGAACGCGCCAATGAAGAAGATGCCGTGGATGTAGCTGATTCCTACAGCAGTATTTTCGATAAAAACCCTCCATTAGCAGCTTTTGTATTGAATGAGGTGAAATGGAACTTTAAAAGGAATTTGCTCAATAATGATAAAAGAGGAACGATTATCTATCACCTGATGCAAGCACTTTTTGAATCAGCCGATACAACAAACAAGGGAGACCTGTCTGCCAGGCTGGGTATAGCTCCGGTTTATAGTATTGACTATGATTCTTTAAAAGATGATAGCGGACGTGTGATCCAGCAGGTTTTTTTTTATGGGGATGAGGATAAGGACGGTCAGCATTCTTACCAGGATTTTCTCAAGCTTTTTTTGCACAAACCGGAATGGAAGATTACCATGAACCCGACAAAAGAATGGGTGAGCATCCAATCGGTAAAAGGGAAACCGGTCTGGATTTTTGCTAACCGGCCGCTTTACGGAGATGATGATCCGGATGATAAGGCACAACATCATCTGGATGATTATCTGTTCGACAATAAGCTGAAACCTACCATCTATATACATCGAGGCCACAGCTATCACGTCCGGTACAGCTTAAAACAAATTCAGCCATCCGCTAAAATTGTGGTACTCGGTTCCTGTGGTGGCTATAATAATCTAAGCGAAGTGTTGAGCATCAGCAGCGATGCGCACATCATTTCTTCGAAGCAGGTAGGAACTAAATCAGTGAATGAACCCATATTACAGGCCATCAATAACGATCTTTTGGCAGGGAACAACATAGACTGGCTGCCGATATGGAAAGGGTTGACGGAAAAATTCCAGAAAGATCCGGTAGCCCGGGAACGGTTCGACGATTACATTCCGCCGTATAAAAACCTGGGTGCCATCTTCATTAAAGCCTACCGGAAAGCCATGGGAGAAGAAGATTGAATAAATCTTCGCAACTTTGCGCGATGTCTGAAGCAATGCCAAAGAAAAAGATTTTTGATTTTAGTCTGCTACAGCGGGTTTTACAATACGCTTCACCCTATAAAAAATGGGTTTACGGATCCATCGCTTTATCGATCATTCTGGCCATCATTTCTCCCCTGCGCCCCTTTCTGATTCAGTACACCGTGAATCATTACATCCGGGGCGGCATCACAGGCGATCTTTCCATGCGGGAGCGCATGATCCAGATGATCATTTATATTACTATCCTGCAAATCGGCCTGCTGCTCATGGAAACGATATTCCGGTTTTTCTTTTCTTTCCTTACTTCCTGGCTGGGTCAGACCGTAGTAAAAGATCTCCGGATAGGCGTGTACAAAAGAATACTGGGGATGAATCTGTCCCAGTACGATAAAACGCCGATTGGAACCCTTACCACCCGCACTATCAATGATATTGAAGCCATCAACGATATTTTTTCCGAAGGATTGATCCCCATCGTATCTGATTTATTATCCATTATTTCCATCCTGTTGTTTATGTTTCTGGCCAACTGGCAACTTACGCTGGTATGTCTGATTCCATTTCCTTTTCTGCTCCTGGCAACTTATTTTTTTAAAGAGGCGGTAAACAAATCTTTTATCCGGGTACGCAATGCGGTGGCTTTATTAAATGCTTTCGTTCAGGAACACATTACCGGAATGCAGATCGTACAGGCTTTTGCTGCCGAGGACCAGGAATACAATCGGTTCAGGAAGATCAACGCAGAACACCGAAATGCGAATATCAAAGCCATTTTTGCCTATTCCGTGTTTTT
>JAYVXJ010000909.1:0-3005 GCA_043785285.1 Chitinophagaceae bacterium | reverse complement strand
AATATACCCCGTCTCTGTATTCTCACCAGAAGCCCAGCCAGTTTTTTCTTTTCCCTCTGAAGCCCCGCCCTGTGCGGCTATTTAACATAATATAAATTATAAGAAAATCATTTCAATAACTTACCGTAATTTTCCGGTGTTCAAAGGCTCGAAAATATACGTTTTTCACAGAAAATTATTAGATTCGCAGTTCAAGCTTCCTTTGCAAAACCTACGTGTATCTACCTAATCACGATAATTGCTTACTTGGCCATGACTGAAGAAGAATATAAATTTCTGGAGGTTATCTATAACCGGGGTTCCATTCCGGAACAATCTTATATCAACTATGTCAGCGGATCCCAACATGGTGATACCGCCGTTTCAGAAGATGATTCTGTTGGGGATATTTTTTCCCGATTTAAAGATTCCGGACTTATTGATACTAACCACCGCGGCATTTACCGGATTACCCCACTCGGAAAGGAAAAATTTGAACAAATCTGCGAACGTAAGGAAATCAACCGGAATCTGGTAAACCTTACCGATAAAAAATCGAAACCTTTCCATCTTGGGCGCCGGGTATGGCTGGCGTTGATCATCCTGGTTATTATAGTCAGTGTGCTGATCAGTACCATTATCGAAAGATGGGATTATTTAATGGAACTTTTCCGAAAGATCAGGCCCTGAAATCTAATCTTCTGCCACATAATCAGCCTAAACCACGGGTTTATTGCTTCCCGCTTAGAGATGCCGGAATTTTGACTTATTTTCACGACAAATAAATCCCTTTTTGAAACTCAAATCAGGATCTTCGTTCTGGATTCATTCTGTTTTTTTTACCCTGCTCAACCGATTCTCCCTTATTGTCTTTGGCGTAGTTGGTTACATTATTCTGGCTAAAAAGGTGTTCCCAACCGCGAAAGAAATGGGTATCTGGGCACTTTTTATTGGTATTATCGCCCTGATCGAAACCATTAAACAAGGCTTGCTCCGTAATCCGATGATCAAGTTCCTTAGTGAACCCGAATATGTTAACAACAGGAATAAAATACAGTCGGCCTCTCTCATTACCAATATCCTCTTTTCCCTTATTTGCCTCTTTTTCATTTTTTTTGGAGGCCATATTTTTGTAAAATGGCTGAACACGCCGGAGCTTTATCCCTTGGTTCAATGGGGCGTCCTGCTGATCATCTTACTTATCCCCTTCAATCATTTTGAGGTACTTCTGCAGGCACATTTTAAGTTCCGTCCTATTTTCTACGGCTATTTTTTCAGACAGGGTATTTTCCTGTCCTGTGTAATTATTTTGCTGATTTATGACAAGCCTTCCCTTACGCTCATCAATCTGGTGAAATTACAGATCCTGGCGCTGGCCTGCGGTACAGTCGTCCTTCTGTATTTTGCCAAAGGATATTTTTACCGCCGGTTCGATACCGAAAAAAAAACCATGTTGCGCATGTTTCATTTCGGAAAATATATTTTCGGAACGAATGTATTCTCTGCCTTCGGGCGTTCGGCTGATCAGTTCATTACCGCAGGACTGATTTCGGCAGATGTTGTAGCGTATTACAATGTAGTGGCCCGGATCAATAATATGATGGATGTTCCTTCGCTTGCCGTAGCGGATGTTTTGTTCCCAAAGAATGTGGAGGCCATGGCCAATAGCGGGGAAGAAAAAGTAAAATATTATTTTGAAAGAATGGTGGGTACCATCATCAGCATTCTCTTACCGATCAGCCTGCTGATTTTCATCATGCCCCACCTTTTTATCATGATTCTTGCCGGTAGCAAATATTATCCGGCGATCCCGATATTGCAAATCGTAATCCTGTTCAGTTTTCTGCGACCCTTTTCTTACCAGTTTGGGGCAACGATGGATGCCATAGGTAAGCCAAAAATCAACTTCTGGGTAAACCTGATCAGCATGTGCCTCAATTATGGCTGTATGTATATCGGGCTCCGGCTTACCGGTTGGATGGGCGCAGCTTACGGAGCCGTTGTTTCCGCCATTCTTTCTTTCCTCATTATGTATGCCGTACTAAACAAAACCATCGGAGTGAACCTGGGAGAAACCTTCCGGTATGTCGGCTTTGCCTATAGAGAAATGATCGCAATTATAAAAAAATTCAGGAGCAGAAATGCTTCCGATATCGCCTGATCCCTTATTTTCTTTTTTAACCTGATACGTTTTAATATAACAGCCGGGTCTTGATCGTATGCTTCACTTCTTTCATCAGTTGCACTGCCTGCGCTGATAATTTCTTATCCACGTCCAGTACAACATAACCGATATTATCGTTCGTTTTAAGATACTGCGAAAGAATATTGATATGATGATTTGATAACCGCGTATTAATCTCGGACAATACGCCGGGTACATTATTGTGAATATGCAGGATCCGGTGAGCATCGGGATGCAGGGGCAGGTTCAGTTCCGGAATGGTATGCGATCCGGTTGTAATTCCCATCTCCAGGTATTGATAGAGCTTATTGCTGACGTCTTCCCCGATATTTTCCTGCGCTTCTTCGGTAGATCCGCCGATATGTGGGGTGAGCAAAACATTGGGCAGATTTTGAAGTGGCGTCTTGAAAGTATCTCCGTTCTTTTCCGGCTCCTGCGGATATACGTCCACCCCGGCTCCTGAAATGTTTCCCTCTTCAATCGCTTTGGCCAAAGCATCCAGATCAACCACTTCTCCCCGTGCATAATTCAGCAGGATAGCTCCTTTTTTGATCTGTTTGATTACCGTCTTGTTGATGAGCATACGGGTCTGCTCCGTATCCGGAACATGCAGGGTTATTATATCAGCTTCGGAAACAAGATCTTTCAGGGTTTTCCTGGACTCCGCATTTCCAAGCGGAAGTTTGGTAGCGATATCATAGAAAATCACCTTCATCCCCATGGATTCTGCCAGCACACTCACCTGCGTACCAATATTCCCATAACCGATAATACCCATGGTCTTTCCCCGCAGCTCATAGCTTCCCTTTGATTCCTTAAGCCAGATCCCGGAATGGGCAGC
>JAYVXJ010000908.1:0-9805 GCA_043785285.1 Chitinophagaceae bacterium | reverse complement strand
TTACCAATTCAAACGTAAATTATAACGGTTACAGTGTCAACCTGACTTTTGGTTTTGAGACTTCCGGTGTTCTCGCCTTTAATCAGGATACACTGATCGTGTATGGTGACTATGGTTTTGTGCCTGCCATTCTTTATTCAAATGATAAGGGAAATACTTTTACCCTGGTTTATCAGTCTGCCCTGAATGCGCAGCACTTTACGGGCGGCGTGAAGGATTTGGTTTTCCCGACTCATTCCAATATCGGATATGCTGTGGAGGCAGACAGAATCATTAAAACGACTGACAGGGGCAAGCATTGGTCTTCGGTTTATGAATCGCCTAATAGTTTTTATGATTTTATCAGCGCGGTGGACAATAACAATCTTTTTGCGTACAGCGTCACTTACTCCAACAAGATCGTTTCGACAAATAACGGCGGAAGCATCTGGAACAATATAAATCCGCCCACGCCGGATATTTACCCAACCGCCATTTGTTTCCGGTCAGCAAATAAAGGTTGGCTCTGTGGCGCCGCGCATATGTTTTACACGTCTGATGGCGGCGTTAGCTGGACCCAGAAAAATAAGACCGGGATCAATGATTTTCAGACCAGCAAAATGCTGTTTACCAATGACAGTACCGGGTATGCAACCGGCGGATTATTTACTGTGTTTAAAACCTCTGACTCGGGTAAGGTATGGGAGCCGTTACTCCGTGACAATCAGTATACCTATCTGTATAATTCACATTATGACTTACAGATTTTGAATAACCAGCTCTGGGCAGGTGGTGGCCACGGATTTCTTGAAATGAGTACCAACCTCGGCGGCACGCCGTTGCCAAAAGCATATTTTGAAATAGATACAAACGGCGTCTGGCAAACCAATATTGTAAAGCTGAACAACGATTCGCGCCCCGGATATCAATACCAATGGCTGGTGAATGGAGTACAGGTGAGCTCAGCGTTTAATGCAACGTATACACATGATCTGTCCCGATTGGCAGACAGCATTTCATTGATTGTAAAAAGCGCGAATGCTTCCGATACATTTAATACCATTCAATATTTTAATATTCCTGATCTTCCGATAATCACTTCATTTAGTCCTGCAACCGGTAGCACCGGCACACTGGTAACCATTACAGGCCGCGGGTTTGACGAGGTCAGCTCGGTGAGCTTTGGAGGAAGTGCAGCGGTATCATTTACTATCATTTCATCATCACAGATCACAGCGGTGGTGGGTTCAGGCGCAACCGGCAATATTCAGCTGACCAATGTGCACGGAAATTATTCGGTGCCGGGATTTACCTATTTCAACCCACCCACCGGTGCAGCACCGGTCATCAGCTCATTTTCTCCGCAGTCGGGCCCGGTGGGAACGGTCGTTACATTAAGTGGGGCAAATTTTAATCCGGCATCCGGAAACAATGTGGTTTATTTTGGAGCTACCCAGGCCACGGTGATCAGTGCTTCAGCAAATGCGTTGACCTGCAAAGTGCCCGTGGGTGCAAGCTTTCAGCCGGTAACCTTACTGAATACCGGCAACCATTTGTCCGGTAGCTCGCTGAAAGCCTTTAATATCACGTTTGCAGACAGTTCGAATTTTACAAACAGTTCCTTTAAGCCAGCCTATGTTTTTACCAAGAGTAATTATATCTATACAAAGGATCTGATGGGGAAGGATATTGACGGCGATGGAAAACCGGATATCGTAGCCGTAACCCAAACCTGGTCCAACGATTCCATCCTGATATTCAGGAATAATTCAACAGGTAATAATTTTTCATTTGAAGGAGCAAAGGATATAGGGGAATTTCCAACGAATGGTCCTGGGATTTTTGATCTGAACGATCTCGACGGGGACGGGAAGGCAGATATGGTCAACGTGTTGAACTCAAAAGCCATCGAAGTGAGAAGAAATAACAGTTCGGTTGGAAATATCGCTTTTGATAACGCCATGCAACTGGATTGTCTTGGCGCCAGCTTTGACGTTAAAATCAGCGATCTGGACAACGATGGAAGGAACGATATCGTTATTGCAAATTTTGATGCGGTGAATGGCCTGGAAGTGTACAGGAATACCAGCGTGCCTGGCTTTCTGTCCTTCGCTTCTCCCAAAAATTATCGAACGGGCGGGAATACAGTCACTGTTGCCGTGGGCGATCTGGACGGAGATGGTAAAAAAGATCTGGTAACCAATAGTTCGGCGGGAAGCGGTTCGTCCAATTTTACCTGTTTCCCGAATACTGGAAGTCCCGGTAATATAAGTTTCGGTCCGCGCATTGATTTCCCGGGGCTGGGTTCATCGCCCGGAGCCAATCAAATCATTCTGGCGGATCTGGACAATGATAATAAGCTGGATGTTGTAATCACCAGTGGCAGCAATTTCTATTGTGTGTACAGGAATACCAGCACCCCGGGCCATTTTTCCTTTGCGCCGGCACAGATACTTCAGCCGCAAGGAGTCGGGCAGGGCGGGGCAGTGGCAAACCTGAATGGAGACAGCAAGCCGGATTATTTCGCGTCCGGTCTGAACGATGGCTATATTACGGTTGTACGTAATCAGTCAACGGTGGGTGCAATAAACTTTGACAATCCGGCCACCATGGGATATCATACCAGTGTGTACTATTCCAATACAGGCGATTTCAATGGAGACGGAAAGACGGATATCCTGAATAGCGATGCGGCGAATAATAAGTTCGTTATTTATTCTAATTACGTCGGTGACAGTATTCCCGTTCCGCTTTGTCCGGGTTCCAGTTCCGAAATAAATGCAGACCTGAATGGAACGGCTTTTCAGTGGCAGGAATATAATGGAACCTCTTTCGTCAATATTACGCAGGGTGCAAATTTGAGTGACGGACAGCTGCCTTATCTCGATATAATCAATCCACCGGCTTCTTACAACGGAAAAGTATTACGCTGTATGGTGGACGGGATTCCTTCCAGCAATTTTGTTTTAAAAGTCAGTTCACTTTTGCGTCCGACGGTCAATATTTTAGTGGATGATTCGACCCTGTGTTTCGGACAGCAGGCATCTTTTCGGACTTCTACAACGAATGCAGGTCCCGGCCCAACATATACCTGGCTGGTGAATGATATTTACGCCGGAAGCGACAGCAGTTTTATGTCAACTATATTGAAAAATGGCGATCTCGTTAAAGTGATTGTTACCCGTGGCGATAATTGTTCAGGACGGCCCAGTGATACCAGCCGGGAAATTAAAATGACGATGACCGGCATACAACCGGT
Organism: Chitinophagaceae bacterium; assembly: GCA_043785285.1. Classification (GTDB taxonomy): domain Bacteria; phylum Bacteroidota; class Bacteroidia; order Chitinophagales; family Chitinophagaceae; genus Puia. The sequence goes on along the minus strand of JAYVXJ010000908.1, from coordinate 6,567 downwards.
GATTACGCTGAACGCATCCGACACGACGATCTGTGTTGGCTCGACGGTTACATTTACAGCGACCGTAAATCCACAGATGACCAACGCTACTTATAACTGGATCGTAAACCGTTTCCTGGTCAGTAATGATGCCGACAGATTCAGTACGAATACTTTGCACGACGGAGATTCGGTGGATCTTTATATCACGACAACAACTGCCTGTGTGGCCACTGCCCAAAGCCGGATGATCTATATGCACGTAAAAGACGATTTCAAACCTGAAATCAATATTACGGCACCCGGCGTGCAGGTATGCGAAGGAGATCCGTATGTTGCGACGGCCAGTACGACCGGTGCGCTCCCTGTCGGCGGCATCTTATATTATCTGTGGAATGTGAACGGCGTCGTTGTCTGGCGGGGTGGTAGTCAGTTCTCCTCAACCACTTTAAAAAATGCAGACCGGTTACGGGTCGTTGGATATTTCCAGGGAAATTGCCAGGTTCTGGATTCCATAGAGTCAGGCAATTTATATGAAGTCAGTGAAATCATACTCAGGCCATCCATCGTGATTACAGGTACAACAACCGTCAATAAAGGAGACGCTGTTGATTTACATGCTGCATCCTCCAATGTGGATCCTCCTTTTTCATTTCAGTGGCAGGATAGTGTATCAGCCGCCGGTTGGAAAAATGTTTCGAACCTGCAGGGTATACATTACCAGCCTGGCAAAACAGGAGATATGATTCGTTGCATACTTCAGAGTTCCGGAAACTGCGCGCAATTCAATGAAATCGCCAGCAACTCATTAGTGTTTACGGTGAATGCAAAAACGGACACGATCGTTGTTCCGCCGGTCATCCCACCCGTTACGCCGCCGGACTCAAATCTGGTACTGAAATATTTCCCTAATCCGGTAAGCAATATTCTTCATATACAAAATCTCAAACCGGTTGACCAATGGAACTTATTGAAAATAACCAGCATGAACGGTGACATTGTTATGTCCATGGGTTTAAATGGCCAGAAAGAAGTGGACATTAATGTGGCGTATCTAGCCAGAGGCGCTTATGTTATTGTTCTGGAAAGTGCTGTTACACAGGCAATCCGAATGCAGTTTGTAAAAATGTAGTGGTACTGCATTTATTGTTGTTCAATTATATTTGCGCAACCAAACAATTGTGCAATAAAATTACAATATCAGAATAATAAGCCCTCTCATTAAAAACGGGACGGTCTTTGTGCCGGGGATTCAACCTGAGGCTGTTTCTCCAAATAGACGGACCTGTCCATCTTGTGTAATATCAGTTCAAAATTCAGGGGCCAGTAATTTGGCCTGGTTGGATATTGATGAGCAGGGAGGAATTGAATACTGGATGGAGATGATCCTCGCCGGAGATTATGTCTCCGCCTGCCATCATGTGATTCATGATAAAATTGCAAAACAATCTGGTCGTCGGCCGCTGAAAATTGTATAGAATCATCATAATTTCGCCTGGAAAGAAATTCATGATGGTCGTGAAGTGATTGTACTACTATTGCAGCTCCTTTATCAATACTTATGCTTTCCTTGATGTTCAAAAAAAATGCAGATACAAAAAAATAATGATAATTACATTCATCACAGTTGGGCTTCTCCTATTAATCCTAATCATTGGCAAAATAAATTTGTCTAATAAATTTGGTAGAGAAGTAAAAGAACTTTTTGCTCAATCTAAAAATATATCCGACCAGACATTTTATAAAAACCAACTTGCCAATTTACCAGAACCTGTTCAACGATATTTCAACCACATTTTAAAGGACGGACAACCATACATAAGTTATTCAAGAATTAAACACGATGGACAATTTAAAACAGGCATTGACAAAGGTTGGATAAACATAACAGGAGAACAATACGCAACAACAGAAAAACCAGGCTTTATATGGAAAGGGACAACATCAATGTTTGTTGCAAGAGATATGTATATTGCGGACAAAGGCAGACTTATTATTTCACTTTTCTCAGTGTATAATGTTGCAGATACCAAAGGCGAACAATATAATCAAGGTGAACTACTTCGTTGGCTTGGCGAAAGTATTCTGTATCCAACAAATTTTTTACCCAACGAAAGACTACAATGGTTTGCAATTGATTCACGAAGCGCAAAACTTAATTACAGTTACAAGGGACTTTCATTGTTTTTCAAAATTACATTTAACAAAATTGGTGAGATAACCGAGATGGAAACAAAAAGATATATGGACGAAAAGAACTTAGAAACTTGGGTTATCAAAACGACAAATTACAAGGAATTGAATAATGTACTTATACCGACTGTCTTTGATGTTTTATGGAGATTGGACAAGGGAGATTTCAGTTATGCAAAATTCAATATGACAGAAGTTGAGTACAATAAACCTGAAAAATTTTAACCTTCCTACAAAGCGGTATGCAGTTAACACTGCTTTTGTGCAAGTGGGGCAGGAGCTTGGAATAAGGTTCATTCTGATTATTTTGTTATTGAAAACAAGATTAATTTCTTAGTGGGAGAAGATGCCTGGGTCCGCAAGGGTAATAAGAATAAGAAAACGATCGAATGGAGTTTTACATGACAAGATGCAGATAGAAAACTAGCAAAACATTATGTTACATAATTAATTTGTCACTACACCAGGTGCATTTGCACTGGTGTACGCATGCTTTGAAATCCCTTCTGGAATACTGGGCGACCGCATCGGGCAGCGTGCTGTGTTTATACGGATAGTAGTTTGGTGGTCGACCTTCAGCAGGATCTCGATGAATGGATGAAATATTACAATAACGAAAGGTGTCCCAGCGGAAGATACTGCTTTGAAAAAACGCCAATAGAAACTTTTAAAGAATCTATTATCTTAGCCACGCAGAAGATGATAGGACAACTTACGCCGGCAGCGTAACAAATATAACCTGCCCTAAAAAACTAAAATTCTTTACTCTCCGATTAAATACTGTCTATTACACTTTAATTTATTTTGGCCGTGTAACAGTATTCTTTTGAAGAGTTACCGCAGTTTGTGCCAACATCCTTCCGTTTATTGATGCGCCTGTCTTCAAATTAATACCTGTCTTCCCCAATATGATCCCTTCAAAATGACTGGTCGTTCCGAAGGTAACGGCGCCGGCTGTCTGCCAGAAAATATTCTTTGCTTGTGCTCCTCCGCTCAAAATAATTTTCACCGCAGAACTCATAACAAGCGTCCCGGCAACCTGGAATATCCAGACATCGTCCGCGTCTGCATCGCCCGAAATTGTAATATTCTTTGGGATGATAACCCCACTCGTCCATTTATACAGCCCCGGTGTAAGCGTTTTGCCTCCAATATTTCCGGCGCCCAAATTCACGAAATCCGGGTTTTTACGTCCGGCGGCGTCAGTGTATGCGGTTTGCATATCCTTTACGGCCGTGGTTAACATACTGGCGTTAGTCACCCTGCAAGGAAGAGGACCGGCAGCATTGACTGAATATATTGTCCCTACTACTTCTGCACAAGTTACATGAATAGCTGCACCGGTGATTGGACTTGAACCAATATTCCCGGTAATAGTAGATTTAGGGACATCGGTAATTCCTGATTTTGACAAAATCACAAAACTGCCCGCAACCCCAAGATTTACCCTTGACTGTGGTAGCCGCAACACAAGAGCAACTGAGGATTTTTCTGAAGCCATCCCAGAAGATGTATTGTTATTCAGATTTTTTTTACAACCTCCTAATAATACAACCAATAAGGTTCCTACGGCTGGTAATAATAATTTTTTCATAATTAAATGTTTTAGGTGAGAATAGAAAACGTTAACCAGAACCTGATAGAAATAACAAAGCTATTCCTATAAAAGACCAGAACCTCGTAGGACATTAATTACCACAGGCTTTATTCAAAGGAGTAGAAATAAGAAGGATAACAATCTTTAGAAGCGTTCAACAGACGAGGGCGAGAAAAAGAGTGGAAGATTTATTAGCAATATAACCCAATTAATTTGAGTTTTATAAAATAACTAGCGTCTTGTTATAAAGAAAACATATTCAATTGATTACAAAATAACATTTGCAATTTCAACTTATGCAGAAATATGGCCGTTATTAAAAGAAAGACACCGTATGAAGAAAATTATTTGAGTGCAGCTTAATTAAGCTTAGATTAGAAACTATCCTTAAATCCCTTTGCGAAGGCTTTCAGCATAGGCATTGAGCAAAGATCTCATCTCAACCGCTTTTGCTGCTTTTTCAATGTCATAGTCAAAGCTGATAAAATCTGAGTGGACAGAATCGGAAACTAAAATACTGCTATGATTGTTTACGGTGTTGCCGATGATCTTTTTCAACCGGGCGTTTTCATCCTGCAATGCCCGAAGTTCCGGATCTACCGTGTGATACTGTGGCTTGAGCGATTGCACGCCGCCCTGATTGAACTGTGTTTTCCATCTGAGATAAACCGTGTGAGATAAATTGTATTTACGAAGGGTTTGTGATACTCCATGCTGGTCTGCTTCCTGGATGATTTGAAGCTTCTGATCTACAGAAAAGCTTCTGCGTTGTTTTGCCATAACATAAATTTAAGTGACTAAATTGATTTACTAATTTAGTCCAGTTTATAGGGGGCTAGGACATTCTCCTACTGGGAAAAAGTTCAAAATTGCTATGAGTACAATTGGTCATTGGAAAGATGGTAAAATGATTAAAGAATATTTGTTTTGGGACAACCAGTCATTCATGAATCAAATAGGGTTGGGAAAATAAATTCATTATTGGAGCATTTCATAAATTACCTGCCTACATGGGTGAAGATTATATTATTCTTGCACGAGCACGAATCGGACATGTGCATTTGAAAGTATCAAGCATTGAACATTCATTTGAATTCTATCATGACTTGTTGGGTTTTGAGATAATTATTATGTACGGCAAACAGGCAGCATTTATTTCAGCGGGTGGTTATCATCACCACATAGGATTGAATACTTGGCATAGCGGGCCTGACAGCTTTGGTATCGAAGGAATTCATCAAACTCGTTGGCCTGGCGGTTTTCATCGCCTGGCCCGTTGCATGGTGGGTGATGAACAAATGGATGCTCAACTTCGCCTATCGGGTCGATCTGAGCTGGTGGGTATTTGTGATGGCGGGTCTTCTGGCCCTGTTCATTGCCGTTATAACCGTCGGTTTCCAGTCCATCAAAACAGCCCGGGCAAATCCTGTCAACAGCCTTCGGCGAGAATGAGGGTTCCAGCTCACCGGGTTGAAAACTCACACAAAAACACTGCTCTGTGCCGGGTTTATGTAAATAAATATTGATTTTATTTCTGGTATCGATGCGGAAGGAGTTTGCTGATCCGGTTGATCGGATTTGTTGGCAGTCTTTCGATATCCGCTTACTATTGCAATATATGGATCTCAATACCGCCATTACCCTCATCCAGACTCCGCTCGTCAACTCGCCTAACCCGGCAAGATGGGCCGAACTCGGTGCGGGATCAGGCCTGTTTACAAAAGCCCTTGCCCAGCTTCTGCACCCGGACAGTGAAATTTATGCAGTTGATAAAAAGTCAACGCCTGCATTTTCGGACTTCCCGAAGGCAGTTAATTTGCACAAACTGCAACTGGACTTTGTGCTGAATGACCTGCCCTTCCACAACCTGGATGGGATCCTGATGGCTAATTCCCTTCATTTTGTGAAGGACAAGACGGCCTTTGCATGCAAGCTGAAGCCGGTGCTGAAAAGCGAGGGAATGCTGATTGTAGTGGAATATGACATGGATATTCCTGTGCCAGACTGGGTGCCTTATCCGGTGGATATTCTGACCCTTAAGGATCTCTTCATGGAGGCAGGATTCGCAAAAGTTGAGATGCTGAGTGAATATCCTTCGGTCTATGGAAGAACAATTTATTCAGCGACGATCCAAGTCTAAACTTTAGGAGTCAGGCACTTTGAATTGCTTACCCGACCTGTTTAATATATATCTTTTGTTTTATCCTGAATATTGGAAATGGAGATCAGATATTCTCCAATATCGCTATAGTGTTTCTCCTTTACCCGGGCTTTTTAAAGGGAAATAGAAAGCCATTGAGTCCGTCGGGACCACTAAGGTATCCAATTTACTGCCTGGGATGGACGCCGGCCTCGCTATGGATGAGCAGGAAACAAGGAATAAAGTCAAAACGGGGATCATGAATTGGGTAATAAATAATTTCATTTCTATACAATGAATACATTTAGTAAAATATTCCTCTGCTGATTAATCATTTGTGAATAGTAGGCATTTTGAATCTTTTCATAGTAGCCCTACTTGGGAGAAATTGAATTTTTGTCGGATCCCATTTTATCGCTTCGTAGTCATAAACCATCTGTCTTTTCCTATAGGATAGGACAATAGATTCTTCCTGTGTTGCTTTTCTGAACAGCCATTGAACATTTTTTTCTTTAAATAGATTGCTGATTTTGAAAATCCCTTCTGAACGGGTCATATCTTTTATTACAGCAATTACGGCTCTTTTACCTGAGAAATCCTGATTTAATATATTCAGGTCTATGAATAATTTAATGCTGTTAACGGGTATCTCTACCAG
>JAYVXJ010000907.1:0-3018 GCA_043785285.1 Chitinophagaceae bacterium | reverse complement strand
TCGGTTTGTCAGTTTGATATTTCCCTGATCAATTTGCATGAGTTATATTTAAGAATGCCCACTTCAGCCGGGGACTGCATCCTTTCTTATGTATTATCAGATAAACCAGATGGTATGGTTCTTTTCAAAAATGCATTAAGGCTTCAACTGGATTATTTTTTTTCATTCCCGGAACCCCAACGAATCTGGGTGAGCATTCCGACTAAACAAGCTGCCTTTCATGAACTTTTTCTACACACCGGGTTTTCTTTAAAAAGCGAATACACTTCCCGGCAACAGCGGCATTTACTCTTTTATTTGAAGAAGGCTAAATACACTGCTCTCCTGATGAATAAACGGCAAACCTGAAATGACTCCCTATTCCTGCTTGAGTACCCTTACAGTTACCAGCAATTGGCCCACATGCCGCATGCTGTGTTCTGCTGCGTGAGAGAGCAATCCAATGACCGTAGATGGAATTCTTTTTCTACCTACATACCGGGTGTCGGTTAATGTATTGGGATCTGTACTCATTAATTGATCCAGCGCCAAATCCACCTGCTTATCCAGTTTGCCCAACAGCTCCTGCACCGAAGCTGTTTGATTTTCCCCTTCCTCTTTCAGCCATTCCATTTGTGTTTCATTGAGTGATTCTTCCCGTGCATACGTAAAGAGCCGGTCAATAACGCCGGGGATGTGTTGCAAATGGAAACCTGGAGCTGCAACCTCCGCCGGCCGGGTCCATAGTTTATTTTCTGGGAAATCGGACATCCCTATATTCGCTTCAGCCCTTGCCTGTAACAAAGCATGGGCCACAGGCTGCAGCAGCGTCGGGATATGATTAACAGGGCCCCGCAACCAATATTCCGGTTGAGAAATATATTTCATAATTATCCGTTTTACAAATAGTTATCGTAAGTAAATTTACTTAACATTTCCCATGAACATTTCATTTTTCTGTCCACGAAAACTAACGTACCTTTAAGTAAGTCAGCAAGGTATATATTATCAATTATTTATCACTCCGGCTAATGTATAAAGTTTCATTTAACAATAAAGACAACTCCTTCCATCAGGAAATAAAGCGGTCTGTAGATCAATATTTTTCCAGCAACCACATCAATAAAACCGGAAACTGGAAGCTCTTTATCAAAACGGCTACACTCGTTCCCGCTGCCATTCTCATTTATTCCTTGCTCCTGTTAGTTCATTTTCCAGTGATTATTTCTATTGCATTATGTGCCTTGCTGGGGTTTGTCCTCGCCAGTATAGGCTTTAACATAATGCATGATGCCTGTCATGGTGCTTATTCCAAACGGCCCTGGGTAAATACGGTAATGGGGCTCAGTCTGAACCTATTGGGCGGAAATGCTTTTATCTGGAAGTTTAAACACAATATCATTCACCATACGTATACCAATATTGATGGGTTAGACGATGATATCGCCAAGAGTCCGCTGATGCGTCAATGCCCTTCGCAAAAATGGGTGCGCGCTCACCGTTTCCAGCATTTTTATGTAGTACTGGTATATGCTATTTCTTCTTTTGCCTGGGTAACGATGATGGACTTCAACAAATACTTCAAACGAAAGATCCACAATACCCCTTTACAGAAAATGAATTTGGAAGAACATTTCATATTCTGGATAAGCAAGCTGATGTATGTTTTTGTTTATATCCTGATCCCGGTTCATTTTGTGGGCTGGCAGGCTTGGGCAATCGGCTTTGCCTGTATGCATCTGACCATGGGGCTGAGTCTCGCCCTCGTGTTCCAGCTGGCGCACGTTGTGGAAAATGCCGAGTTTGTATTTGCACCCGGAATTGAGCCGCAGAAAATTGAAGATGAGTGGGCAATCCATCAGGTTCGTACCACAGCCAATTTTGCTCCCCGGAATAAATTCGTTTCCTGGTTCGTTGGAGGACTCAATTTCCAGATCGAACACCATTTATTTCCAAGAGTCAGTCACGTGCATTATCCCGCTATCGCAGGCATTGTAAAACAGGTCTGCAATAATCATCATATCCATTACAATGAATTCCGTACCATGACCGGAGCTGTTGCTTCGCATTTCAGGATGATGAAAATGCTGGGAAAAAAACCAGCAGACTACTGATCAAAATCAAAATTCCGCGCACCGGCATTATGGGTACACGGAATACTCAAAACCACATTTGTTTCATCGGGTATCCGGGTTCTTGTAATAATTCATGACTTCTTCCTGAATAGCTTTATCCCGTTCCTTTTTTAAAGCCCGCAATATTCAAATTTACATCTCTATTTTCCCCAGCCTTTTCATTAAGTTCAATGGCGAACTTAAATAGCGTATGTTGCTCTACAACCTTATCAGCTGATGGCCACCGGTAAGTATTATTTCTTTCCCTTGCCATACCAAACGACCAGTTACTTTTTGCGGGAGAGTCACTTCTCCTTCAATACCGTTAATACCTTTGCGCTTAATCGCGACTTCTACTATACCTCCCGGAATTGGCATAACCCCTTTTATTTCTTTTAACTCACCCATTGCAGGGCTTACCAGCACCTTCTTAAACCCGGGCGCATCCGGCATTATTCCGCATACGGTTGCCAGCAAATCGTAGTTTGGGCTCGAGCTCCAGGCATGGCAATCAGAACGTGTTGGTTCAGGTTCTTCTGCAAAAGTTGTTAATCCCATTTTCAGCATATCCCGCCAGGGCGTTAACTGCGAATAATATAAATTCCCCATGCCGGCTTTGATCATGGCGCGGGTCAGGTAAAACCGGTAATAAAAGGTAGCCTTACTCAGGGTAGTATCATATAAAATTTTTTTTACAACCTGCTTTTGTTCAGCAATAGGAATAGCACCTGCTAATATGCTCATGATACCGGCATGTTGACTGAATGCATTCTTCAGCGGAGTATTTGCCATTTCCATTTTGTTACGATCAAAGCAATGCTGATACGTATTCTTTGCCAGCATAGCAGCCAGTTTGGAATAATGATCTGCCGTTTCAGTACGACCATAATATCTAAATAAAGAAGCCGCCTGTTGCAATGTATAG
>JAYVXJ010000906.1:0-3021 GCA_043785285.1 Chitinophagaceae bacterium | reverse complement strand
TCCCGGTAGGGAGGAAAATAAATTAACGGAAATCTTTTGGAAATTTTTTCTCAAACAACCACCAGAACGGTTTTCTTTTTTCCCGGATTTCATAATTTTTCATGAGATATTTGCTGATATGCCCCATCGCTTCATCAATATCATCTGTAAACAAAACCAGGGCAAGATCTTCTTCAGAAATGGTTCCTTCTCTTTTCATTAACTCAATGGTATCCATCAGTGGCCGGTAAAAATCCATACCAAACAATACCATCGGGAACTGCGTGATGGATTTGGTTTGAATTAGCGTTAAGGTGCTGAAAAATTCATCCATCGTTCCGAAGCCACCGGGCATAACAATAAACGCATAGGAATATTTCAACATCATGCCCTTCCGTATAAAAAAATAATCAAACGTGATCCATTTGTGCATATAGCGGTTCGGCTGTTGTTCAAATGGCAGACGGATATTACAGCCTACCGATGCACCGCCATTCTCAAAAGCGCCCCGGTTGGCGGCTTCCATGATTCCGGGTCCTCCGCCCGTCATAACCGTAAAGCCAATACCTGCTACCCGTTTTCCGAATTCTCTGGCCGCAGTATAGTAGGGATGGTCTTCTTTAAATCTCGCAGATCCAAACACAGTAATACAGGGACCAACAAAATAGAGCGCCCGGTTTCCAGAGATGATCTGATAAAAAACCTTAAACGCAAACCTCAATTCAAATCCCCTGCTTTGGGGTCCTTCGAAATATAAAAGTTGTTTGGAAGAAATAACCCGTTGGTCCTCTGTTATAGCCATGAACTTTACTTGGTGAACAATGATTAAATTGCAGGTCTAATTTAACGCAATTCATCATATGTCATCTCTCCGTATTGTCAGTTATAATGTTAATGGCATCCGGTCAGCCATGAAAAAAGGATTGGCTGACTGGATAAAAACAGATCCTGCAGATGTAATCTGCCTCCAGGAAACCAAAGCACACAGAGACAATGTAGCGCATCAGGAGATTACGGACCTGGGCTATCACGATTATTGGTTCAGCGCACAAAAAAAAGGCTATAGCGGCGTAGCGGTATTCACTAAAATTTTACCGAACCAGGTGGTATTGGGAACCGGTCACCAGGTGAGCGATGATGAGGGAAGGGTTATCCAGCTTGACTTCGGCGACATCCGCCTGATCAACGCTTATTTTCCTTCCGGCACTTCCGGTGAAGAACGTCAGGGATTTAAATACAAATGGCTGGACGAATTTTTCATCTATCTCGCAGAACTCAAAAATGCACATCCCAAATTAATTCTCTGCGGTGACTACAATATTGCCCACAAAGAAATTGATATCCATGATCCAAAAGGAAATAAAAATTCTTCCGGATTTTTACCGGCGGAAAGAGCCTGGATGGATTCATTTCTGGAAAGCGGGTGGACAGACAGTTTCCGCAAATTAAATCCTGAACCACATCGCTACAGCTGGTGGAGTCAGCGTTTCCCCACTGTGCGATTAAACAACAAGGGCTGGAGAATTGATTATATCAATGTAACCAACAATCTCGCAGGCAGCATTATTAAATCGGATATCTATCCGGATGTGAAACAAAGCGACCATTGCCCGGTATATCTTGAGTTGAAAAAATGATTCTGTACAATATCACTACAAAAACAGATCTGGCCCTGGCTAAAGACTGGCTGGAGTAGCAGAACCACAATCAAATTCCGGAAATTATAGCTACCGGGCATTTTGATGGCTATCAGCTGTTTCGCCGGGGATAACATTTTGTATGTTATCAGCGTTCTATGCAGCTTGTGCAATAATTGTGGAAAAGAATAAAAAAAGAAACCCAGGAATGTAAAAATATAGTACATTCCTCTAAAACCCTTTACACACAAGGGTTTTACCGTGCAATGCCAGAACTCAATATGGGTAAGGACTTCCCGATCCTGAGCAAAATAACATACGCAAAACCAGTCCATTAATTTCCCCTGAAACCCTTATCCGTCCTGAATTTTATTCGTTTTTTATCTTTTCAAAAAGTTTTGCCTGATATAAAAAGCAGGTATATTTGTTGCGTATAAAAAATTTACACTATGAACAAAGCTGAATTAATTGCAAAGATTGCAGACGATGCAGGCATTACGAAAACTCAGGCGAATGAATCTCTGGATTCATTTGTAGAAGCAGTAGCAAAAACATTGAAAGGGGGTGGTAAAGTTACCCTGGTTGGTTTTGGAACATTTTCTGTTTCGAAAAGAGCTGCCCGTAACGGACGCAACCCCCAGACAGGCGCTGTAATAAAGATCAAAGCGAAAAAAGTAGCCAAGTTTAAAGCGGGTAAAGAACTGTCAGGTAAATTATAACGCTGCTCGTATTTACTGCATTTTAAAGCTCTGGGCATTACTATATATTAAATGGCCGGAGCTTTTGTTTTTTTCGGATATTTGCACTCATAATAACATATCATGGGTAAAGGAGATAAAAAGACAAAGAAGGGTAAAATTTTTATGGGCTCTTTCGGAAAGAGCAGACCGAAAAACCCTAAGAAAGTTGCGAAGAAGAAGCCGTAGTTTAGTTACTCTGTTTGAATTGTTGACGGTTGACAGACTTCAGGTGGGGATTCGCAATTGAAGTCTGTCAACCGTCATCTGTCAACCGTCAACTTTTTATCAAGGCGCAAGTCGCTCAACACCCCACTTTCCATCATCCTTCAGCGTATAAAGCAGCCGGTCATGCAGCCGGCTTGGCCTGCCCTGCCAGAATTCAATAGTGACGGGCCTTACCAGGTATCCGCCCCAATGTGATGGGCGGGGAATTTCGGATTGGGCATACTTTTCTTCCAATGCAGAAGCTCTGTCAATTAACCATTGACTGCTTTCAATCACTTCGCTTTGCGGGGATGCCCAAACGCCAATGCGACTCCCCTTCGGCCGGCTTTGGTAATAGGCGTCGCTTTCTTTTTCAGTGACTTTTTCCACAACGCCGGTAATCCTGATCTGGCGTTCCAGCACTTTCCAGAAAAAAACCAGGCAGGCGCGGGGATTTTCCT
>JAYVXJ010000905.1:0-3025 GCA_043785285.1 Chitinophagaceae bacterium | reverse complement strand
CGGCAAACAATCCGGATTTGGTAAAAGGCAGAACCACACTCCGGATCACTTCATACCTTGTTGCTCCCAGCGAATAGGCAGCTTCCTTTAAAGGGGAGGGCACTAATCTGATCATCTCTCTTCCCAATGAAGCTGCATAAGGTATGATCATAATAGCCAGAATGAGCGAAGCAGTAAATATTCCTATCCCATAAGGAAGCACACCCAGTTTGGTTTCCAGTGTTCTCACAATCGGAACCAATACAATCAATCCCCAAAAGCCATAAATAACAGAAGGAACTGCAGCAATCAATTCAACGGTGTTCTTGAGGAAATTCGAAAGCCATCCTTTGGGCTTGTATTCGCCCAGGTAAATGGCAATCGCAAAAGAAAAAGGAATGGAAATAATCAGGGCCAGGAAGGAGGTTAGTAAAGTGCCTAGCAAAAAGGGAAATGCTCCGTATATATTGTTTACCGGATCCCAGGTTTTACCCCATAAATATTTTATCCCGAGTAGTTTAAGGGAAGGAATGGATTCTACCATCAGCGTGAGTAAAATACCAAGTACCAATACCACCATAGCGCAGCCGATAATGACCAATGACCGCTTAAACAATGCTTCCGCCCGTATTTGCCCATATGAACGACGGACCTTTTTTGAACCCAATGTTTCCTTCATATTCACAAAATGAAAAATTACCCGTAATAAATGAGCCGATTATACAGGTAATTTAAATTAAATAATCCATGCACGGAAAGCTTCCCTATTTTAAAATAGGCTTACCGTTATAGGTAGCAGATTTTAGAATCTTTTCTGCCACTTGTAATGCTTCCTTCGATAAGGGTGCATAATTAAGCGGAGTTGTAAATTGCTGCCCTTCATGGATATTCCACCATAAAAGAGTCAACAGTTTGTTAGCCCTGTCGGTTGAACGACCGTTATAGTCCTGCTCTTTATAAATTAATGCCCAGGTAAATCCGCAGATGGAGTACCCGTCAGCTGCTTCCGTATCCGTTAAAAATATTTTTGAGTCCGCCGGCAGACGGATATTTCCTGCAGCCGTAACCGATGCAAGTGATGGAAGTACAAACCTGCCCTTTTTATTCTTCACCTGTGCATAATCCATTTTGTTTTGCAGCGCGTAAATCAATTCAACATATCCGATGGCACCCGGTGTTTGTTTAACCAGCCCCGCCACGCCTTCATTTCCTTTACCTCCGAGTCCTGCCGGCCAGTTCACCGCTCCACCGCTGCCTACTTTTGAACTCCATTCAGGGCTCACCTTCGACAAATAATTCGTGAAGATATTGGTGGTTCCGCTGCCATCCGAGCGATGCACAACGAGGATCGGGAATGCAGGTATATTAACTCCTTTGTTGATGGAAACGATTCGGGGATCACTCCATTGTTTTATTTTTCCCAGATAAATATCGGCAATGATATCGGGGGTAAGATTAAGGTGATTATTATCTCCGGGAAGGTTATACGTAATAACCACTGCGCCGGAAGCCATGGGGATATGCAGGGCAGGAACAGCCATTTTCTTCGCCTGTTCTTCATTCAGCGGACCGTCCGTTGCGCCAAAGTCAACCGTCTTATTGGTAAGTTGTAAAATTCCGCCGCCGGAGCCGATGGACTGATAGTTAACCTGAATGCCCGTTTTCTGATTATACTCGGAAAACATTTTTGAAAACAGCGGATATATAAACGTACTGCCGGCACCCAGCAGGGTTTTATCGTTGCCCTGGGCCATCAGTTTATGCTGATTACCCAAAACAGAACTCAGCGCCAGAGCAGCCAGAAGAGCCAGCTGTTTTGTTCCACTTAAAGAGAATACCATATACTTTGATTTATGATTTAGTTTTTTATTTACCGAAAACAAAATAGAATGTCATTCTGTATACCAGATCGTAGGAAGTGTTTGAAACAGCTTCATTTGCCCTATATTTAGTATACCACACATTGGGCATGAAATGAACGTTTTTAACGGGTGTGAAATCCAGACCAGCCGTAATGAATTGTTCCTTATTATTGGGTTCGTAGTTGGATGTAAAACCTGTATACTTCGTGTACTTGACATTATCATATTTTGTGTTGGGATTATAACTGTCAAATCGGGCAAAATAGGCAAGTTTTTCTTTACTAATATTCCCGTGAACATAGGCAGAAATCCCCGCCGCATGAGCATCCAGGGTATCTTTAAGGACTCCGTTCACACCGACAACATCGTTCTTGCCTTGATTTATAAAACCTTCTACGCCCACCGTAAATCCAGGTGTGGTATAGGCAACATATCCCTTGACCATATTCCTGGAATGATGAAAACCATTTAACCAGCTTAACCTCTCGTAATCGGCATATAAATCAAAAACCAGACGCTTATCCAGGAACCTGGCAAATACATCTGCGTAAAACCATTTGAAATTATCGCCTTCCGGTTTTGCTCCTGTTCCATTACCCACCATCACGTTGTATCCATAATTCCCTTTGGAATCAAATACACCCTGTAAGGATGCACCTAAATCAAAGGAAGGTGTGCGCCGGATATCCGCGATGGTTCTTTCGACAGACCGGTATCCCCAGATTTTTTCCGAGAGCAGGGGGAAGGCAGGTGTCGACATTTGTCCAACCACCAGATCTGTTCCCTTCCAGATATTTTTCCATCGGATATTGGCGAGTTTAATATAAAAAGTAAACTTGTTATCGGATAAAAGGTCGCCTGAAGGTGGGTTATTCCCCTGGATTACATTGTCTTCCGCAGCAAGCAATAATTCAGCAACAAACTTATGGCTGATGTTATAATCATATCCCAGGTAAATGCGTCTGAATTGAAATGCACTTCTGTTTTTAGGGATACCCGTATACTGATTGGAACCTCCCCGGTTTAAGGTATCTGCATGCGCTTTATAATAATAATCTCCAAATGCATAGCCCCATATTCTTCCGGAATTCGGAGTTCCTGCTTTAAAAGCAGAATCTGAATTGATTACAAATTGAGCTTTTGAAGTCTGAAAGAAAAAAATGCAGAGAAAAAATAAAGTAGCA
>JAYVXJ010000904.1:0-9866 GCA_043785285.1 Chitinophagaceae bacterium | reverse complement strand
AATAATCATAAATTCTCCGGAACATATTCATCCGAAGCCCCAGCGTAAATGTGGTAGAACTGGTTTTTGTGGTGATGATATCGTGTTTGGTATTGGAGCGGTACATCACAGAACCTTCGAGGAAAAGATCTTCTTTCCATTGATAAGAAACATAGGCTGAAGCATTCAAACAATTGGCCGGCGCGCCGGAAGGAAGGCCGAACCCGTAATCTGCCGGCCGGGTGGTATAATCCAGAAAAATATTACTTCCATAATTGACTCCTCCGGTATCCAGGCCCTGCCTATAATAAATGCATTTGAGTTCCACATTCCACTTGTAAACCGGTTGATACCGGACAATGCCGATATATTCCATAAAATTTGAACCCAGCGGATGACCCAGGGGCTGATTGTAATGTGAATAATTCGAAACGGTATCGTTATGCGAATACGTGTAGGGGCGAACCAGATTGGTTTCAAATTGAAGATCAAGGTTCTTTACATTAAACGCATCAATATATTTAATGCCCAGTTGCAGACCCTGCTTATTTCCCCACCAGCCATTGGAATAATGCAATACTTCATGCAGTACAAATTCATTGATTAATAGTTGTCCGTATACCTGGGTAACATGACCAATATTCGCTTTAAAATCTAATCCCACGGTGGTTTTATCAGGGCTTCCATTTTGCTGCTGCGCAGCTACCAGAAAAATGATTGGGTTGAGGTAAGAGAAGTCGAAATAATCGGCGCGGCTGAAAACCACATTATCATACAACCCAATATTAAGCCATTTTGTGGCATTAACACTCAGGTGATGCACCACTGCATACTTCTTTGGATACTGATAATCTCCGGTATGGTGCTGACTGATCAGCTCCATAAAAATATCCTGGTAGTTTAACTTCCAGATGCGGGTATTGAGTTTAAAGAAAAGGTAGGGCGCCGCATAATCGCTTAAGAAAAGGCTGCGATAGCCATTGCCAATAAAATTTTTATCATACCCAAACTGAACATTGAAATATTTCCAGAAATCCACGTTGACAGATCCCCTGACATCGAAATAATCTAAGGCCGTTTTTTTGAAAGGCTTAAAATAACCGGCGCCGGGAACCGCAGGAAAACCGCTTGCAAAAACCCGTTCCTGGAAAAAAGAAGGACCGCGCTCCTGATTATCTGTTATATAAGTGGAGAATCCGAGGTGATTGGCAATGAGTCCGCGTGCCGTTAACCCTTTTGAATTTAAAAAAACGCGCTCGCTATTACCCGTCTCGTAAGATTGCTGTTGCTGAATCACGGGGTTGATGGCAAGAAAAAAATCTTTTTCATTTACTTCCAGAAAATTCGCCTTGGTTTTATATATCGTATTCCACACGGGGTGTTTGCTTTGGAAAGACGTTTTACTCCCGCTAACCCATTCACTGTTATTCATCAACAAGCTCTGCAAGGTTGACTGATCCGTTTTTGACAAATGATAAAAATCGTCGTATGGATAAAATTTATTCAGGGAGTCTGCCATTTCCGATACTTCAACAGCCAGTTTCCGGCTGATCGGCTTGGGTGTAAATACATTCAGGTCAGGATTATTCTGAAGCAGGATGCCGAGGCGGTCCAGAAAATGCTCGTATTTTGATCCTTCCCGCAGGAAAGTGGATTGAGAGAAACCGAAGACGGGCAGCATCAGAATTATCATATGCCTTGCAACGGTTTTAATAAATTGCATCCTGTAGCTGTTTACGATTTCGATCCAAGATATGCAAAATTACCTGATTAAGAATATTTCCATCGTTAACGAAGGCCGTTCATTCAACGGCGATCTGCTGATTAAAAACGGACGCATTGAGAAAATCCGCAACTCCATTTCCACCGCTGCGGGAGTGGAAGAAATTAATGGGGAAGGGCTTCATCTGCTACCAGGATGTATCGATGATCAGGTACATTTCCGGGAACCGGGTCTTACCCATAAGGCGGATATCCACTCAGAATCCCGGGCGGCCGTTGCCGGCGGTATAACAGCTTTCATGGAAATGCCCAATACCCTTCCTCCTGCATTCACCCAGGAATTGCTGGAAGAAAAATACGCTATCGCCGCAAAGATCTCCCTGGCCAACTATTCCTTTTATATGGGTACTTCCAATGATAATGCGGAAGAAGCACTCAAAACAAATGAAAAGAAAAAGGAGGTCTGCGGACTTAAAATATTCATGGGATCTTCCACAGGAAACCTGCTGGTGGATAATTATCTAACGCTGGATAAACTGTTTGCCGGGAGCGAAGTGTTGATAGCTACCCACTGTGAAGATGAAAACATCATCCGGCGGAACCTGCAAAAATACCAGTCGGAAAACAGGGCACTCACCGCTGCTGACCACCCGTTGATCCGCAGTGCAGAAGCCTGTTTTGAATCTTCCCTGACGGCTGTACATTTTGCCAAAAAATACGGTTCAAGACTGCATATCTTTCATCTCTCCACAGAAAAAGAGATGCCACTTTTTACCAACCTCATTCCCCTTTCGGAAAAACGGATTACAGGGGAGGTTTGTGTGCATCATTTGCATTTTTCCGCTGATGATTATGACCGTCTCGGAAACCTGATCAAATGCAATCCCGCCATCAAAACGCCAAACAACCGGGATGCTTTATGGAAGGCCCTGCTGGACGATCGCCTGGACCTGATTGCCACAGATCACGCTCCGCATACCTTAAAAGAAAAAGGTTATTTCCGAAATGCATCCGGACTCCTGGAAAAACTTGCCGGCGAAGCAGGCAGCTATGCGCATGCCCATGCGGGATTGCCGCTGGTACAGCATTCCCTGCTACTGATGCTTCATTATGTAAAACAGGGGAAAATATCGTTAGAGAAAGTGGTTGAAAAAATGAGTCATGCCGTTGCCATTTGTTTCCAGGTTAAGGAAAGAGGATTTATCCGGGAAGGCTATTATGCCGACCTGGTGATGGTGGATCTGAATGGATCTTCGGATATCCATGATGGTAATATTCTATATAAATGTGGCTGGAGCCCATTGGAAGGGATGCACTTTCCGGCTTCCATTATAAATACTTTTGTGAACGGGCATAAAGTTTATGGAAACGGACAGTTCGATGAATCCCAACAGGGAAAAAGACTGTCCTTTCAACGGTAAATGATTTGCGGATCATGCTTCAACTATGCAAATAGACCAACCGACTTACGCTGATCTGTCTGTTTTTCATACAACAGACGAATTTTCTCTATTCAGCAAACTGGATCAAACGAGAACAGTGGGGGGAAGAATACAACTCTTTCAATATTTCAATCAACCCTTCAGCAACCGGGAAAAGATCCGGGAAACCCAGCAGATCCTGGCCATCATTCTCCGTAATGAAGCTGCCTGGGGAGCATCCATTTCCAATGGCACTGTTATGGTCATGGAAAGATTTTACGATACGGCTCTGGATAAAATCCCTGCCGGTTATGATCCTTTTACTGCAGGCTCATATAAACTATTTCATGCGCCCGATTATTCCCTGACGCGATACTCTATCGGCCATTTTGCTGATTTCATCCGGGGAATGAAATCTATCGCGGCGCTGGTGGATACAGCGGATTGTCCGCCGATGCTTTCAGGCATTTTGCAAAGAGTTGCCCGGTTATTAGATCAGGAAATCCTGCTTTCCCTGGCGGAAAAAAAACCAGGAAAAAAGTTTACCCCGTCCGAAGTGGTTCAATACGGATATTTTATCCGGAACCGGTTTAAAACAGCTGCACTGGACCTGATCGTAATCTTCGGAAAACTCGATGCCTGGTATTCGATGGCCATGGCAACAAAACAATTCCAGCTGGTGATGCCGGAATTTACAAATCAGGAAGGTCCATTTATGGATATATCATCGCTTTATCACCTTTTACTACCCGCGCCGGTTGCCTATGACGTGAAAATGAGCCCCGGATGTAATTTTATTTTTCTGACCGGAGCCAATATGGCCGGGAAAAGTACCTTTATCAAAGCAGTAGGTTGCGCCCTTTTTCTGGCCCATCTCGGCATGGGTGTTCCGGCAGCCAGTATGAAATTGAGCCTGTTCGATGGCATCCTCAGCAATATTAATGTGGTCGATAATTTAGTGAAGGGAGAAAGTTATTTTTATAATGAAGTGCAACGTATAAAAAATACCATCATTCAGATCAGTGACAAAAAGAAATGGCTTATACTGATCGACGAACTGTTTAAGGGAACCAATGTGGAAGATGCAATGAAATGTTCATCTGTGGTGATTAAAGGCCTGATCAAAATCAAGACTTCTTTATTTGTTTTGTCAACGCATTTATATGAGATCGGGGAAGAATTAAAACCATATCCCAATATCTCTTTCAAATATTTTGAAACGAATGTTAAAGATGATCAGCTGGAATTCAGCTATCAGCTGAAAGAGGGTATCAGCAACGACCGGCTGGGTTATCTGATCCTTAAGAGGGAGGGGGTAGTGGACCTGCTCGATAAACCTGATCCTGAAAATGAGTAAAACCATTATCTTTGATCCCGTATTATTCACCAACTATTTAAATTGTATTATAGGCAACCGGGTTCAATAAAATGGATTTGCATTCGGTTTTCCATTTTTGTTTTTGCATCCTTCGGATCCCCTGTCTCTACTACCTATTGTGGTGCTTGTCATTCATTTACAAATCCTGCCTCCACCGCACTGGGAAAGAAATTCAATATGCCTGTAGCATATAATGCAGCCGCTGATTCTGCGTCGTGGAGCGACATGCAATTATTTTTCGAATCGGTTTTTAAATAATTATTGGTGAGGTTAAATTATACTGCCCCCTCATTCGGATGCAGTATAGTTTGATATATTGCTCATCTGCCTTTCGCTTTACCTGATTATTTTCCTGCTTTTACTCCGCCTTATCATTTTTATTTGGGTTATTCTGTTTACTCTATTACTTTTGTAGAATTCATGAAATTAGCAACACCAGCCAACGGATTTTTATGCTGCTGTCAATGGCGATGTTGTTATATGTTCTAAAGTTTATTGTTCCCGCCCACCCATTCGATTCTATTCTGTTTTAATTAATTATTTAAATTCATTATTATGAGTTCCCCACTTCAATTCGAAACACTACAACTACATGCCGGTCAGCAAGTTGATCCCACCACTAAATCCAGGGCGGTTCCGATTTACCAGACCACTTCTTTTGTATTTGACAGCACCGAACACGCAGCTAATCTTTTCGGCCTCCGTCAATTCGGAAATATTTATACCCGGATCATGAATCCGACAACGGATGTATTTGAACAACGCATTGCTGCACTCGAAGGCGGAGTGGCTGCTGTGGCTACCAGTTCAGGACAGGCAGCCCAGTTCCTGGCGCTCACCAACATCATGCAGGCGGGAGACAATTTTGTTACTTCTTCTTTCCTTTACGGGGGAACTTACAATCAGTTTAAAGTATCATTTAAAAAATTAGGCATTGATGCCCGTTTTGCCAATGCCGATGATCCGGAAAGTTTTATTCCGCACATAGACAAAAACACCAAAGCGATCTACCTGGAAACCGTAGGTAATCCCAAACTGAATGTGGCGGATTTTGATAAACTGGCTGCCATTGCCAAAGAATATGACCTGCCCCTGATCGTGGACAATACCTTCGGCGCTGCAGGATATCTTTTCAGGCCATTCGAACATGGCGCAAATGTAGTTGTGGCCGCGACCACCAAGTGGATCGGCGGACATGGAAACAGCATTGGAGGCATTGTAGTGGACGGCGGAAATTATAATTGGGGCAATGGGAAATTCCCCGCTTTTACCGAACCTTCAGAAGGTTATCACGGATTAAAATTCTGGGAAGTATTTGGTGAAGGAAATCCCCTGGGATTACCAAACGTCGCTTTTGCTATCCGCGCCCGTGTGGAAGGACTCCGGGATTATGGCAGCTGTCAGAGCCCTTTTAATTCTTTCCTTTTAATTCAGGGAGTGGAAACCTTATCCCTGCGTGTAGAACGGCATGTAGAGAATACGCTGGCCCTGGCACAGTGGCTGGAACAACATCCGCAGGTCGAATTTGTGGACTACCCGGACCTGCCTTCCAGTCCTTATCATGAACTGGCTAAGAAATATTTTAAGAAAGGATCCGGCGGTATCCTCAATTTTGGTTTGAAGGGCGGCAAAGAGAATGCCAGTAAATTTATTGACAACCTGAAACTGGCCAGCCATCTGGCCAATATGGGCGATGCCAAAACCCTCGTGATACATCCTGCTTCTACTACGCATGAGCAACTCAGTGAGGCAGAGCAAATAGCTGCAGGTGTAAAACCAAATCAGGTACGGGTGAGCGTGGGAATAGAACACATCAATGATATCAAGGCCGATTTTCAACAGGCATTTGATAACGTGTTTTCAAAAGAGAAAGCAACTGCATAAACCAAACGCATAACCTATTGTCACCAAAAGTTTTTTCCCATCAGCAACCGTTCACGCTGGAAGCAGGCTTTGCGCTGCCGGGATACCAC
Organism: Chitinophagaceae bacterium; assembly: GCA_043785285.1. Lineage (GTDB taxonomy): Bacteria > Bacteroidota > Bacteroidia > Chitinophagales > Chitinophagaceae > Puia. Next base: position 3,393 of record JAYVXJ010000904.1, on the reverse strand, counting down.
CTGGGTTATCATGTTTTTGGAAAGCTGAATGCAGATCAATCAAATGTGGTGTGGATTTTCCATGCGCTGACGGCGAACAGTAATCCGGTTGACTGGTGGCCGGGGCTTGTTGGTGCAGGTAATCTGCTGGATCCGGAAAAATACTTTTTGGTTTGTGTGAATATGCCGGGAAGTTGTTATGGAAGCATTGGCCCGCTGGAGAATGATCCTGCAACCGGTCAGCCTTTCTATCACGACTTCCCGTTTTTTACAACCCGGGATATGATCCGGGCCTATCAGCCACTCCGGGAATTTCTGGGAATTAAAAAAATAAAAATTGGCATTGGTGGCTCCATGGGTGGCCAGCAATTATTGGAATGGGCCATTGGAGAACCCGATCTGTTTGAACACATCATACCTATTGCCACCAATGCCTTTCATTCCCCCTGGGGTAAAGCTTTCAATGCCTCTCAGCGACATTGTATTGAACTTGATCCCGAATGGTTGCAACGCCAGCCGCAAGCAGGTATTCAGGGAATGAAAGTGGCCCGCGGTCTGGCTTTACTTTCTTACCGTCATCCGGAAACGTACGACCTGTATCAGGGTGATTCAGACTTAAATGCCCTGGGTCCTTACAGGAGTGAATCATACCAGGTTTATCAGGGTGAAAAACTGGCGCGCCGGTTCAACGCATTTAGTTATTACCGGCTTTCACAAAGCATGGATGCCCATCATGTGGGACGTGGACGGGGAAGTGTGGTGCATGCATTAAAAGAAATCAAAGCTAAAACCCATGTTATCAGTCTCCAGTCCGATCTGTTGTTCCCCCAAAAAGAACAGGTCTTTCTGGCAGAGAACATTCTAGGCGCTTCCTTTCATTCGATTCCTTCTGTGTATGGTCATGATGGATTCCTGTTGGAATACGAAGCCATCTCCGTTATTGTTAATGATTTTATTAAAGCGGAAGATCTTTCTCCCCGCTCCTCTTATTCTTTTCCATAGGGAATACTTACCTTTTACCTTTCATTGATAAAAAGAACGCCAACCATTCCTTCATGAAATTAAAAGGCAGGTTCCGTCGCTATCTGAAAATATTGGGTCCTGGACTGATTACCGGAGCAAGTGATGATGATCCATCCGGCATTGCCACGTATTCGCAGGCCGGCGCTGCATTTGGCCTGCAGCTCTTATGGATGGCTCCATTTACATTCCCGCTCATGGCATCTTTGCAGGGCATGTGCGCCAGGATCGGGATCGTAACCACGCATGGCCTCACCAACACACTGAAAAAATTCTATCACCCGGCTATTCTTTACCTGATGCTGATCTTTAGCATCCCTGCCATCATATTAAATATTGGTTCTGATATTGCCGGTATGGGTGCTGTGAGTAATTTGCTCATCCCGAAAATTCCAGCGTCTGTTTTCAGTGTTTTGTTTACTGTCTTATTGATGATTTGCATCATTTTATTCTCTTATCAGAAAATTGCGCGGATGCTCAAATGGCTTTGTCTGGCTATGTTATTGTACCTGATTGTGCCTTTCCTCGTGAACGTGGACTGGAAAGAAGTGCTGTTGTATACATTCGTCCCGCATATCCGGTTCAACAAAGCCTTTATTGAAATGATTGTGGCTATTTTAGGAACCACCATTTCTCCTTATCTTTTTTTCTGGCAGGCTACCATGGAAGCGGAAGACGTCAATCACAAAGTCAAAAAAATGATCGTGGATAAACGTATTCTGAGTGATATGACGACGGATGTGAACACCGGCATGTTTGCTTCCAATTTTGTGATGTTATTTATTATTTTGACTACCGGGATCGTTTTGCATAATAAGGGAATTTACCAGATAGATACAGTAGACCAGGCTGCCAGTGCGCTGGCTCCCCTTGCTGGAAAACTTTCTTATTTCTGTTTTGCACTCGGCGTAATCGGTACCGGATTCCTGGCCATCCCGGTCCTGGCCGGTTCACTATCTTATATTCTGGCAGAATCCTTTGGGTGGCAACAGGGCCTGGATAAAAAATTCCATGAAGCCAAGGGATTTTACATTGCCATCATCCTATCCCTTGCGGTTGGACTGATGATTAATTTTTCAGGTATCAGCGCCATGAAAGCACTTCTTTATACGGCTATTTTGTACGGGCTCACTTCTCCGGTTATGATTGCCATGGTATTACATATCTGCAATAACAAAAAAATCATGAAGAGCCATACCAATAACCGGTTGTCGAATGTATTGGGCATCATCACTCTTTTTTTAATGACCCTAGCGGCCATAGCGCTGATCTATTTCCAGTTTAAATAATCTGGCTACGCTTTCTTACCCGATATATTTTTCTCACACTATTTACAAAGCCCTTAAGCCTTTTATAGGGCTTTGATTAACTGTTAAGCCATCAGGCCGCTTCCATCCAAATAGCTGACCGATTGTATTTGATCAGAGAAAGCAATGGCTGCCTGATAATGATCTTCTATATAAAAACTGTTCAACTTCCAGGAATTATTTTCAGCAGATAACGTGTGGGATCCATCCATCGAAGGAATTGCCCGCAGATCAATTTTCAAACCCAATCCCCAGGCTTTCAACAAGGCTTCTTTTCTGGTCCACAATACATAAAAAGCGTTGGCGGGATCAGGCGCGTTAAAAACAAAATTCTGTTCGGGCTCACGGAACTGATCATGGACAATATCCCCGAATGAAAAGGGTCGGTTGATTTCCTCAAGATCCACACCAAGTTCGGAATCAGCAAAAGCAATCAACACCCACTCACCGGAATGGCTGAGGTTAAAATGAAAAGGACTTTTGGTAGAATTGCCGATCACCGGTTTCTGATGACGTTCACCACTAACGATAATTTTTTCCGGAGGAACAGAAAGATATTTTGAACTGAGCAGCCGGAGCATTTGTCTGCCGGTGGAAAAACGATTTTTATCAGCATCTGAACGGAACCGCTCCGTGTACACGATTTCATTTTCAGACAACAACGACCTATCCATTCCGGTAACCGGAAATTTCCAGACATGCACCGTACGATCCGGCAGAAAGATACGCTGAGCAGGTTTTTGAAACCGGAGCGGATCAGCGGAAGAACAATGCAAAGTAGGCATGTGTCAAATGGCTTTAAGCACCGAAGCGGGCTTAGCAAAATCTTCCCTGACCTCCTTACTGCGATTCCGCTCGTTTATAATTTCCCGAAGCAATGGGGCAAGTTCCTGCACATTAGGAGAAAGCAGGAAGGTTTTGTGATCACCTGAAATCTCGTGAATATTCAGACCTTGTAAAGCAAAAGGCTTCCAGCCAAGATAGATGGGATCATCCAGATAATACATTCTGCTTTTCACCCGGAATAAATCTATCGTTCCGTTATAAGGGCTCATTTTATATTTTTCGAAGGCGATATCATGTTTCT